>NZ_CAWQOK010000102.1:0-56207 GCF_963896075.1 Proteus sp. G4415 | reverse complement strand
CTATTCACAGTAGTAAAAATAAAATTTATGCCAAATAACCATAGCAACATTAATGATATAACTTAAGTTATCGACAAATATGAAGCCTGTTAACTAAAAAACCTCTATTAACTCAAATTCTTCAAATATTAATTCCATATCTGGAGAGTAGGTACCTTCTCGCATAAAGAATTCTTTATGTCCTTGTTGCCAATATGACAAGCTTAGATCACCCTCACCTTCTTTACGCGCTAACTGTTCTGTGACCTCAGAAAAACGTACCAATGTTAAAGAGCGTGTTCTGATAACACAAATAGGAACCCCATGGCTATTTAAAATAATATTGTAACCACCAATTGTTGGCGTGACTGGATCACTAAAAAAACCACTTAATGAGCTACATGTTGCTGTTTTTTTTCTTTCAACGACAAGTTGTGCAAGTTCATCAGCAAGCTGCGGATTATCCCCGAAAGACCAACAAATCGCTGTAGGGTATTTCTTTTTTATCAATTCCAGCATGAGATTTTTCTCTCGTTATCTCGAATAAAAAACCAACACCTGATTTTAGTCAGGCATTGGTTATTCCTATATTACTGTATAAAACAATTAATATTGTGATTTAATTGTTTTTGCGATCTCAGCGACGACATTCTGCCATCCTTCCCCTAGCGTACGTACCAGAGCCGGATAGCCATCTTGCGTTTGTGTTAACGCGACAGAAAAAGGCTGACTAATCACTTTATTGCCTTGAGTGTAGATCCAATCACCAGCAATAATCACTTTGCCGTCATATCGACCTTGAAAATAATTAACATTGACAGTCAATTTAGCAAGTTTATCTTCAATAGGTTGTGTCGAAACCACTCGATTAGGGAATTCTTTTGCTAATCCCACAACCAGATTTTGCTGTAGCTGTTGATCAAGCGGGTTTATCCACAAATGTTGGTTAGCAACGGTATAATTGATATCACTGGTTTGATAGACAATGCCCGTGTTAACTAACATATCAGATAAACGGATAGGCTGAACCCAAATCTGATCTTGCTTTGCGCTCTCAGTAGTTGTAACAACCTTATTATTTGCACCTTGATAAACATCAGGTAATTGATAATAAGCTTTATCAGGCACACTTGAACAAGCCGTCAGCATCAATACCGCGATCCCAATAATATATTTCATTATTTTTCAGCCCTCTTTGGTTCAGGATCTTTACCTTGTTGTGCTTCAAAAATTAATGCGTTGCTCTTATTGTTTAAGGTCTTCAATAGCGGTTGCATCTCTCTGAGCACTTGATCTAAGCGTTGCATATTATCAACCATTTTACTGTATGCCGGTGAGCCAGGTTGGAAACCTTGCATACTGCGATTGATCTCTTTTAATGACTGTTGAATATCATTAGGCAGTTTTTGGAAGTCATCACTACCAATCATAGCATTTAATGATTTCAGAGTTTCCTTCGCTTCAGCAACCGCTTTTTGACTTTCGGTTAATGTCGCAGTCATCTCTTTCAACATTGGCTCAACAGGAAGATTGTTGATCTTATCCAATGAAGTCATCACTTTTTGCTGAATTTGCGTTAAACCAGAACTGACTGTGGGTATTTGTGGTAATCCTGCAACAGTTTGTGGCCCTTTCCAAGGTTCAACATCTTGATAAAAGTCCAGATCAATATACAGCGCACCTGTTAATAGATTGCCTGATTTTAACGATGCTCTTAATCCATTTTTAGCAGCAGAAGAAAGCTCTTTTACGAAATCAAAACTTTCACCTACATCATTCGCAAAACGTTCCGGCTCAACATGGATAAGCACAGGAATACGGAAATCTTTATCTAACGATTGTTGCATTTCTTGGGTGTAATAGGGTACTTGAACAACCGTACCCATTCTAATACCACGGAACTCAACTGGCGCTCCGGCTTGTAATCCTCTTATAGAATCAGAGAAAAACATAATATAGCTACGGTAATCGGTATATAACGAATTTTGAATACTCTTTTCGTTATCATAAAGTTTAAATTCTGTTTTAGGGGCAATAGCTTCACCAGGTAACCACCCCGTAGGCACATCGAAACTCACCCCACCGCTAAACAGTGTGGAAAGCGAAGCCATTTCAACACGAACCCCTGATGATGACATATCAAATGCAATGCCTGAATCTTTCCAGAAACGAACATTCGACGTGACCATTTTGTCATAAGGTGCTTTGATAAAAAGCTGGTAGTGCATATCTCGGCTTTCAATATTAAATTCACTCGTCTCAACCGAGCCGACTTGATAACCCCTAAATAATACCGGATCACCTGCATTAAGCTGGCCTGCTCTTTCACTGACTAAATTAATGCGTATCCCCTTTGCATCCGGAGAGGCCAGTGGCGGAGAGTCCAATAAATTAAATTCATCCTGCTCTTTACCTGTTAAACCGGGTTGTAGCTCAATATAAGCACCTGAGAGTAGAGTACCTAAACCAGTGACACCTTCTTTCCCCACTTGTGGTTTAACCACCCAAAAAGCGGTATCAGCACGCAGTAGTTCTTTCATTTCATTATCGAGACGAGCTTTGATGATCACTCGACTAAAATTACTATCTAATGTCACACTTTCGACTAAGCCAATATCAACACTACGGCTCTTTATTTTAGTTTTACCTGCTTCAATACCATCAGCATTATAGGTTATTAATGTGACTTCAGGACCTTGATGACTGAAATGATAATAAAGTATCCAAGCTCCTATCAATAACGTAACAAGAGGTATTATCCAAACTGGAGACCAGCTTTTCAGTTTATTAATTTTTGCTTGTGTTAAAGCAGTATCGTTCTTTTCAGTCACCCTTAGGCTCCTTAATCATGGGTTTATCATCATCGGCAGTACATTTATCCCATGTTAACCGAGGATCAAACATCATTGCAGAGAACATCGTTAATACGACAACCAATGCAAATAGCACTACACCAAAATCGGGATAGATACTCATCAGACGTCCCATTCTGACTAATGAAGCTAAAACAGCGATAACAAAAACGTCAATCATTGACCAACGCCCTACATATTCAACCACTTCATAGAGAAAGTGCATTCTCGCCGGATCACGTTTTCCTTTAGCTTTATGTGCATCCCAACATAGCCAACCGATAGCCACCATTTTTAAACTGGGTACCATAATACTGGCAATAAAAATAACCATTGCCACAGGATATGAGCCATCTTCCCAAAGTAAGATAACCCCAGCCATTATGGTTGAGTAAAGATTATTACCCAGCGATTCCGTCACCATAATTGGCAATAGATTAGCCGGAATATAAAGAATTAAAGAAGTAATTAAGAAAGAGAGCGTCCATTGCAAACTATGAGGTTTTCTCGCATACCCTTTTACTTCACAACGACTACATTCATATTGATCAGCCGGTAAAATAGCAGTGCAAGAACGACATAATCTTACCCCTTGCTTTAAACCTGTTTTACCTGATTCAATTTTAGGATAAGCGGGTCGCGATTCTAGTTTTTCCCATAATGTATGGCGATCTAAACATTGAAATGCACGAATTTGTAATAAGCAGTAAAGTACATAAGGTAGAAAGCTTAACCCTAAGCCGATATCACCATACGCCATTAGCTTGACAAAACTGACTAAAATACCGGCTAAAAAAATCTCTGCCATACACCACGATTTTAATTGGAAAAGAATTCGTGATAGCCAAATTTGTAATTTTCTTGGCAGCTTAATGGGTGTACAAAGCAGTAAAATCGCTATCATGCAGAAAGCAGGAACCACTTGTACAAAGAGTAAAAAGAAAGCGCCTAGCTCAACATAATTTTCGCTAAACATCACATTTGGGATCTGCATTAAAGTAATGTTATTGGTAATTCCTGCCACTTCCATACTGACAAAAGTAAATTGGCAAGCCATTAACAACATAAATAATGCACTAATCGCCAAGGCTACAGGCTGATAAAAAGGTTGTCGCCAACGTGCTGTTAGCAAAGTGTGACAACGTGGACAGGTCGCCTTGGTTCCTTGGGCTAATTCAGGAACACTCACTACCAGATCGCACTGAGGGCACAATATTTGCTCATGTTGTTCTTCATGACAAGAATGTTGACCCGAACACACAACGGCACCTCTCATTTATTTGATAATCAATAAACAACAATAAGTATAGAGACTAAAACGGGGCATTATGCCCCGTTATGAGTTGGCATACGTTATTCACCGTTTTGCATCATCTCCAGCTCTTGCCATCTATCAAAAGCTGTTTCAAGTTCATTTTCCTTATCAGCTAATGCTTTTAGCACTTTTTCTGTCTCTTCATGAGGACGTGTAAAGAAATCAGCTGCAGCCACTTCTTCTTGTAAACAACCTAATTCCTCTTCTAAACGTTCCAGTTTAGCGGGCAGTTGTTCAAGCTCGCGGATCAAATGATAGCTTAACTTATTGTTACTTCGTGTAGCCTTTTTGGCGTTCTGTTTTGGTTTAGTCTCTTTTTCAGTTTTTTCTGGTGCATTACGTGACTTATTCGCTTCATTTTTAAGAGAAACAGACTGTGCACGCTGCTGCTGCGCATCATAATAGCCGCCAACATAGCTATTGATTACGCCATCACCTTCAAAGATCCAACACTCCGTAACACTATTATCAACAAATTCACGATCATGGCTAACCAACAACACAGTGCCTTGATAAGCATCCACCAGCTCTTCTAATAGTTCTAATGTTTCAACATCAAGATCATTAGTTGGTTCATCAAGAATAAGTAAATTGCTTGGTTTTAAGAACAAACGAGCAAGCAATAGACGATTTCTTTCGCCCCCCGAAAGTGCTCTAACAGGTGTCATGGCACGTTTTGGTGGAAATAAGAAATCTTGCAAATAACCTAAAACATGACGAGGACGACCATTTACCATCACCTCTTGCTTACCTTCTGCAAGGTTATCCATCACTGTTTTATCAGGATCAAGTGTGGCACGGTGTTGATCAAAATAAGCAACTTCTAATTTAGTGCCGCAATGAATACGACCACTATCTGCTTTTAAATCCCCTAACATCAATTTGAGTAGTGTGGTTTTACCACAACCATTAGGGCCAACTAAGGCAATTTTATCTCCTCGTTGCACTTTTGCAGAGAAGTCACGAACGAGCCTACGCGTACCGATGCTATAATTAACATCTTCTAATTCAAACACAATTTTACCTGAGCGCGTTGCTTCTTCGACCTGCATACGAGCACTGCCTAATACTTCACGACGTTCACTTCGTTCAACTCGCAATGCTTTTAATGCCCGTACACGACCTTCATTACGAGTCCGGCGAGCTTTGATCCCTTGACGTATCCATGCTTCTTCTTGCGCTAATTTCCGGTCAAACTCAGCATTTTGTTGCTCTTCAACACGCAATGCCTCTTCTTTACTTTCCAGATATTTATCGTAATTTCCCGGCCATGAGGATAGTTTTCCGCGATCTAAATCAATAATGCGGGTTGCCATATTACGAATAAATGATCGGTCATGGGAAATAAAGACAATGCTACCTTGGAAATCCTTTAAAAATTTCTCTAACCATAAGATAGTTTCTATATCTAGATGGTTGGTGGGCTCATCCAAAAAGAGCACTTTCGGTGCGCTCACTAATGCGCGCCCTAATGCGGCTTTTCTTAACCATCCTCCGGAAAGTGAGGAAAGCTCTGCTTCGCCATTTAACCCTAATTTTTCCAGTACTTCAGCAATACGGCTATCTAATAACCAGAGATTACGGTTATCGAGCACTTCTTGTAACTGAGCTAATCGATTAAGATTTTTTTCAGACGGATCCGTTTCTATTACCTTTGAAACACGATGATATTCGGTAATATATTGCGCATCTTCTGCAACGCCTTGCGCGACAAAATCAAAAATAGTGCCTTCGATATCTCTGGGGGGATCTTGTTGTAAACGTGCAGTCACCAGATCTTGTTCATACACCACTTGCCCATCATCTAAGGGCTGCTCTTTGGCTAACACTCTTAATAGGGTCGATTTTCCGGCACCATTGCGACCGACTAAACAAACGCGTTCATTTTCATCAATAAACAAGTCTGTATTATCTAATAAAGGGGCATCACTAAACGCTAAATAAGCCCCAGTCAAACTAATTAACGGCATTGTAAATTATTCCTCACCAGCATGATTTAATAGCCAGCAATTGTGGATTTGGCGGTTACGTGCAAAATCTTGCGATAACGTTTTTTGTGTTATCTCTTTTGCTGTTAACCCAATATTCGCTAATGCTTCATGATCCATTTTGAAACCACGTTTATTATTTGAGAACATAATTGTTCCGCCTTTTCTTAATAAACGCTTTAGATGTTTCATTAATTCAATATGATCACGTTGTACATCAAAGGTATTTTCCATGCGTTTTGAATTAGAGAACGTCGGAGGATCGATAAAAATCACATCAAACTGTTCATTACTTTGGCTTAGCCACTGTAAGCAATCCGCCTGCATTAAACGATGTTGTCTACCTGATAATCCATTTGCTTGAAAGTTTTTCTCAGCCCATTCAAGATAAGTTCGTGACATATCTACTGTTGTGGTACTTTTAGCTCCCCCCAACCCAGCATGGACTGACGCGCTACCGGTATAAGCAAAGAGATTTAAAAAGTCTTTTCCTTTGCTCATTTCACCTAACATTTTGCGTGCAATGCGGTGATCTAAAAACAGTCCAGTATCGAGATAGTCGGTTAAATTCACCCAGAATTTGGCACCAAACTCATCAACTAAAAAGAAATCCCCTTTCTCTGCCATTTTTTCATATTGTTGTTTACCTTTTTGGCGTTGACGAGTTTTTAAAATTAGTTGATCAGAGCGTAATGCCAAAACCTCCATGGTGGCACTAATCACATCAAATAAACGCTGGCGTGCTTTATGTTCATTAATGGTTTTTGGAGGTGCATACTCTTGGATCACCACTTTTTCGCCATAGCGATCTACCGCAACATTATATTCTGGTAAATCAGCATCATATAAGCGATAACACTCAATTTGCTGTTGTTTTGCCCATTTTGCGAGTTTTTTCTCATTTTTACGTAAACGGTTAGCAAAATCTTCCGCCAGTCGTGTATTAATCGTCGAAGGTGTTTCTGATAATAAATAGTTTTTTTGTACACAATCTAACGGACCATTTTTAGCTTTAAATTCACGCTCAGCACGTAACTGAATACAGCTTAACAATTCAGGAGAAGCACTAAAAAGTGATAATCGCCATCCTGGGAAATGGGCTTTTACCGCACGTCCTAACTGGCTATGCAAAGCAATGAGTGCGGGTTCACTTTCTAAACGTTCACCATAAGGCGGGTTACTAATAATCGTCCCTTTAACACCCGTGGATACTGGGTTAGTCAGTTTTGCTGCATCACCTTGGGTAAAAGTAATTAAATCGGCCACATCCGCACGACGTGCGTTGGCTCTTGCCATATCTAATACACGTTTATCCACATCGAAACCATAAAAACGCGCTTGAGTATTCTTTTTACCTTCACGGAAGCGGGCAAATGCTTCATGAGTGACTTCTTTCCATAGCGCTTCATTATGTCCTAACCAATGACGGAAACCCCAATGGACTCGATTTAAAGCGGGAGCACAATCCGTCGCCATCATTGCTGCTTCAATAAGTAAAGTACCTGAGCCACACATAGGATCAATTAATGGTGTATCGGTTTTCCAACCTGAACGCATAATAATCGCTGCTGCTAGATTCTCTTTTAGCGGTGCTTGCCCTGTTAAGTCACGATAACCACGTTGATGTAATCCATCGCCACTGAGATCTAAAGATAATGACGCTTTTTCTTTATGTAGATGTATAGTTAAACGAATATCCGGTGATTGCTTAGCAACATCCGGTCGTTGCCCTATTTTACGTTGGAATGAATCGACGATAGCATCTTTCGCTTTTAATGCACCATATTGGCTATTACGGATCACATCATTAGTGCCATTAAAGTGAATAGCAAAAGTATGATTAACTGTAAATACTTCGCTCCAATCAATTGCTTGCACACCAAGGTATAAATCTAGATCACTGTAGACATTAAATTCATTTAGCGGAAGCATGATGCGAGAAGCTAAACGGCTCCAGAGCAAAGACTGATACATGGTTTTATCATCAGCACGGAAATAGACACCACCTTGCGTAATCTGGCAAGACTGGGCACCAAGGTGTTCAAGTTCAGTTTTTAATAATTCTTCCAGACCTCGGCCTGTGCTGGCAAACAGAGAGCGCATAATATTGTTACCACCTAAAATAAAATTGTTGGGCATTATAGCTAATTGTATTACGTTGTCATAAAGTTACTGACGATAAAAAAATAATAAAACCTTTTTGGGAGCACTGATGATCAACGTATCACGCCTTTATATACACCCTGTAAAATCAATGAAAGGGACTCGTCTTTCTCAAGCCTTTGCCCGTGAGAGCGGCTTCACGTTTGATCGTGATTTTATGATAACGACCCCTGAGGGGACATTTATCACCGCACGTAAATACCCTTTGTTGCTGTGTTTTATTCCCACTGTAATGACAAATGGTATTTATATTCAAGCACCCGATGGTGAAGGAATTGCCATTACTTATCAGGATTTTCAATCTTCATTACAACCAACTGAAGTGTGGGGAAATCATTTTACCGCTTATGTTGCCCCAGATGAAATAAATCAATGGTTCAGCCGCTATTTAGGCATGGATGTACAACTTCGCTGGACGGGTGAAAAATCAACACGTCGAGTAAAAAAATCTCCTGAAACCGCGGTTTCGTTCGCTGACGGTTACCCTTATCTATTGATTAATGAAGCCTCATTTCAGTCTCTGCAACAGCGTTGCCCAGCTTCAATCAATATTGAGCAATTTCGCGGTAATATCATCATCACAGGTGCAAAACCTTTTGCAGAAGATAGCTGGCAAACAATCCGTATTGGCTCTGTCGTCATGGACTTAGTCAAGCCTTGCAGTCGCTGTATTATGACCACTATCAGTATCGATAAAGGCATTAAGCATCCTACCACAGAACCGTTAGCAACACTGCAAACATTCCGTACAGATGAAAAAGGCGATGTGGATTTTGGTCAAAATATTATCATTCGCCAATCAGGTATTATTCGTGTTGGGGATAAAGTTGAAATATTAGCTTATAAAGAAGCGAAATCTTATTTACAAACAACAGAGCAAACAACCGAACCAGCAACTGACAATGCGGTTACAGCAGCCTCCGCTCAAGAGCCAAAACAAGCTGTCACTATTGAATTTAATGGCATCAGCTTTGCCGGGAATAATCAAGAGGTGTTGTTAGAGCAACTGGAAAATCACGGTTATGCTATTCCCTATAGTTGTCGTGCGGGGATTTGTGGCTCTTGTGTTATTCAATTAGATGAAGGTGATGTCAATGCATTAAAAGCAGGTGCCATAAAACGTTCTGGCAGAATACTCGCATGTAGTTGTGTTCCTAAAGGCAATGTAAAACTTTCACTTAATAAAAAATAACGCTTATCTTTATCACAAATAAAAAGAAGGTAAACTGTCCTTATCTTCTTTTTATTTTGCATGATCTGCTCTGCTGATTAAGAATTATCTCATCAATAACTCAATTTTAAATTAACTATAAACTCACTTTATTTACTTTTATAAATTTGTTGCAAAAAGAGAATAATGCAGATTTGATTTTAGGAAGTGTTGTTTAAGGCCAATTGTTTTTAGCATATTATAAACAATAAGTGAAAATAAAAGAGTAAGTCCTTTTTACTCTTTTATTAGATGACTTTTTCGTACAAAAACGATCTTGGCTCAGACTGTTTATGATATTCACTTAACCGATCATTCATGATTTTTAGTGGATCACAAAACGTTAGTGTTCTATCAAATAATGCTAACTGAGGCTGGGCTAATAAGCATAAACAGGCTTGCTCTCCCACTTCCGCCACTAAAAAAAGCACTTTTTCATTGCTATCTTTCAATGCGGTTTCCACCACTTGAGCTAAATAAGGGCGGGTTGATGAATGACTCACTTCAAAATACCAGCTCTTAGGCATTAATGGCTTTAAAAAACGATGGGCTATTAATGCGTTTAACGCTAATTCTGCTCGCGACTCAGAAGGCATATCAATCTGGCGGATTTGCTCATCATATCCATAATAAAGAGCAGCATCATCAACAGTAAAAGGTGATGATTGATGAGCAGTTGCACTTAGCATTTTACTTGGAAAACGACTACGAAAAATCATTCCATTAGCTAAATCGAGCATCAACTTTTGTTGCTCGTCATCAAAATACCAACGCCAGCGATCATCGGGTTTTATTATCACTAATTATTCCCCCTTCGATTTATTACCTGCTTTTTTCTCTGATACTCAATATTAAATAACCTAAATAAAATATTTAATACCACCTAACAAAAACAGGGTTCATTTTTTTATTAATTAAGCACAATCACTGCCATTTAATAAAAAATAATCAACTAGAGGCAATATAAACGAGTTAAGGGCAGAAGAAAAGCCCTTAACTGATTATTGAATGTAATTAAATATGATTAATTATAGATTTTATAAGTGCAGGACCATGATAAATGAATCCTGAATAGACTTGTATTAAAGAAGCACCTGCATCCATTTTTTCGCGTGCGGCAGTCAATGAATCAATCCCCCCTACCCCAATAATAGGTAAAGCGCCTTTTAACTCTTCATTTAGTTGTCGAATGATTTGTGTACTTTTTGATTGAACCGGACGACCGCTTAATCCACCGGCTTCATTGCAGTGATCTAATCCACTCACTAATGATTTGTCTAATGTTGTATTGGTCGCAATTACGCCATCAATATGGTGACGCACTAAGCTATCTGCAACTTGGATTAATTCTTCATGAGTAAGATCAGGGGCAATTTTAACGGCCACAGGCACATATTTTTGATATTTCCCTTGTAACTCAAGTTGTTTATTTTTAATCGCAGATAATAAATCGTCTAATGCTTCACCATATTGGAGTGTCCGTAAGCCGGGGGTGTTAGGTGAAGAGATATTAATCGCAATATAACCTGCATAAGGGTAAACTTTTTCCATACAGATTAAGTAATCATCTTTTCCTTGCTCTACGGGGGTATCTTTATTTTTACCGATATTAATACCCAGCACACCACCATATTGAGATTGTTTTACATTCTCTATTAGGTTATCAACCCCTAAATTATTAAACCCCATTCGATTAATTAAGCCTTCAGCTTCTACTAAGCGAAAGAGACGCGGTTTGTCATTACCTACTTGTGCTCGTGGTGTAACAGTACCGACTTCAATAAAGCCAAAACCCATTGCCCCTAGTGCATCAATACAATCACCATTTTTATCAAGGCCGGCGGCAAGACCGAGAGGATTTTTAAATGAAAGTCCCATACAAGAAACGGGTTTGGCAGGAAGTGATTGTTGAATAAGAAATTGAAATGGGGAATGAGATAAGCGTTTTAACTGACGAAAGGTAAAATCATGGGCACGTTCAGGATCTAGCCGAAACAATGCCTTCCTTACTAAGGAATAATACATACGATCTCCATTGAGAATATCGGGTATTAGGAATGATATGTCTACGACGATTTAAGCGTCGAGCATCATATAGATAAAAGCACGAAAAGTAAACGTTTCAATTGCACAATTCACCATAAAAAATCCCCAGTTTATGATGTCCCTCGCACAATTCTCCTTTCATTAAGATGATGTAACATCTCAAAAAACTTAAAAAAATCAATATTTAAGATTTTTTTCATATTTATCAATAAATAAAGTTTTCTACAATTATTGAGCAATATAACACTAGTTAAATCCTAGCAATTCAGTAGCGCTAAACTTGGATAGTAAATTGAGTAAAAGAGTCTTTTATACTCAAAAATGGAAACTACTTTATGAACGATAAAAAAACCATTAACACGCACCCCCCTTTACTTACGAATATTCGAAACCTCTTGATACAAGGTAGAAAAAACACAGTACAAGCAGTAAACAGCATAATGGTACAAACATATTGGGAAATCGGTCGTTTAATTGTTGAAGATGAACAACATGGAGATAATCGAGCAAAATTTGGAAAAAGAGTTTTACAAACTTTATCAGCTGAATTAACAAAAGAATTTGGTAAAGGATTTGATACCTCAAATCTTCGATATATGAGGAAATTTTATCTCACATTTCCAATTCGTGACGCAGTGCGTCACGAATTAAGTTGGACTCATTATAGAACGCTACTAAAACTAAAGAATGAACTCGCCCGTCAATGGTATATAGATGAAGCAATTACACAATCTTGGTCCGCCCGTGCATTAGAAAGACAAATTAGCACATTATATTATGAACGATTACTTTCAACACAGGGGAAACAGCAAAGTATTTATCCTGTATTAGCTGAAGGAAAACAAAAAACTACTGAACTCGCAACTTCAGTCAAAGATTATTTACGTGATCCCTATATTTTTGATTTTCTAGGACTACCTAGTAGTATCCTGCAAGAAAATAAACTAGAACAAACTTTAATAGAAAACCTAAAAGAATTCTTACTCGAATTAGGAAAAGGGTTTGCTTTTGTCGAACGACAACAACGTATTAGTACTAATGATGGTGATTTCTATATTGATTTAGTTTTTTATAACTTTCACTTAAAATGCTTTTTGTTAATAGACTTAAAAATGCATAAACTCACCCATCAAGATGTTGGGCAAATGGATATGTATGTCCGCATGTATGAAGAGAAAAAACGCCGTCATGATGATAATCCAACCATAGGGCTAATTCTTTGCACTGAAAAAAATCACACAGTAGCCAAATACTCCATTCTAAATGAAAGTAAACAGCTATTCGCTTCAAAATATATGCTTGAATTACCAAGCGAAAAAGAATTAATTTTACAATTAGAAAAAGAACGCCAAAAATTATTTGAATAATAGTCATAACCCCTTAGCTTTTATTCAATACATATTATTAAACCATTATAATTTTTTGTATGAAATACTTACCATAAAAAATCCCCAGAATATGCTGGGGATCTAATTATCATGCTAACTTAATACCTTCTTATCACTTACTTAGTGATAGCGATATAGTGTTAATCCGCTAATGCTTTAGTGATTTTCTCATATAAATCACCTGATAAGTTATCAAGGGCTTTTAGCTTTAATAACTCGGCACGCATTTTCTCTTGGCGATTAGCATCATAGCGTTTCAAACGAATAAACGGCTCAATAAGACGAGATGCAACCTGTGGATTTCGGCTATTTAAGTCAGTCAGAATTTCTGTCAATAATAAATAACCTGAGCCATCTTCTGCATGGAAAGCCACAGGGTTATTATTCACAAACGCACCGATTAAAGCACGAGTACGATTTGGGTTAGCTAAAGTAAAAGAGCGATGTGATAGCAAACTGCGTACTGTTTGTAATACATCAGTTGCCGGACTCATTGCTTGTAAGCTAAACCACTTATCCATTACCAAGCCATCTTGATGCCATTTATCATCAAACTCTTGTAATAGTGCCTCTTTACAAGGTAATTGTGCCATTACTGCAGCATTTAAGGCCGCGAGTGCATCGGTCATATTGTCGCTATTGTGATATTGCGCTTCAACCAATTGATTACCCGTTTGCTGGTTTTCAACGGCTAAATAACCCAAGCAGACATTGCGTAAATCACGTTTAGCAATATCACCATGATCGACACGGTAAGCACCGATATGCATTGAGTGATAAACCGCAGAGAACTCATCAGCCATTTCAGTGGCTAAAGTTTTACGAATAAAACCTAAGGCCTGATGAATAGCAATAGGATCGATAATAGCAAAAGCTTCGCCCGCTTCAACATCGGTAGGTAATGTCAGAATAAGTGCCGCCAAGGCAGGATCGATATCTTTATCAAGCAATACAGCACGGAAAGCATCAATTACCATTTCAGGTAAAATTAATGGTTGCCCTTTTTGAACACGCGAAACGTTTTCTTTAATATAACGACCTAATAAAGATTGCGCCGCATCCCAACGAGAAAAAGCATTACGTGCATGTTTCATTAAGAATGAGAGTTGCTCATCCGTAAAAGGATAATCAAGTTTTACTGGCGCAGAGAATTCTCGCAATAATGAAGGAATTGGCTGTTGAGCAACATCATCAAAAATAAACTGCTGCTCTTCTCTCACCACATTTAATACATTAGAAACCGGCTGACCTTGTGAGCGTAAAGGGATAACCTCCCCTTGTTGATTATATAATTCAATATCTAACGGAATATGTAGAACTTGTTTTTCCGCCTGATCTGCCGTTGGTGGCGTCATTTGGCTGACGGTTAATGTATATTGCTGTTTTTGTGCGTCATAGCTATCACGTACAGTCAATACCGGTGTACCTGATTGGCTATACCAACGACGGAATAAAGTCAGGTCAACATTAGAGGCATCTTCCATCGCTTGTACAAAATCATCACAGGTCGCTGCACTACCATCGTGACGATGAATATACATCTGCATACCCGCTTGGAATTTCTCTTCACCGAGTAGCGTGTGGATCATACGGATCACTTCCGCCCCTTTTTCATATACCGTTAAGGTATAGAAGTTATTCATTTCAATCACACTATCTGGACGAATTGGATGAGCCATTGGGCTTGCATCTTCGGCAAACTGTGCTGTACGCATAACACGCACGTTATTGATACGATTAACTGAGCGAGAGCCTAAATCAGAGCTAAATTCTTGATCACGGAAAACCGTTAGTCCCTCTTTTAAGCTTAATTGGAACCAGTCACGGCAAGTAATACGGTTACCTGTCCAGTTATGGAAATATTCATGGCCAATAACAGATTCAATCCCTAAATAATCTTTGTCTGTTGCTGTTTCGCTTTTAGCAAGAACATATTTAGAGTTAAAGACATTAAGCCCTTTATTCTCCATTGCCCCCATATTAAAGAAATCAACAGCGACTATCATATAGATATCGAGATCGTATTCTAAATTAAAGCGTGACTCATCCCATTTCATGGCATTTTTTAGTGATGTCATCGCCCAATCAGCACGATCAAGATTACCTTTATCGACAAATAACTCTAAAGCAACTTCACGACCACTTTTAGTGTTAAATGTATCGCGTAATACATCAAAGTCTCCCGCCACTAATGCAAAGAGATAACTTGGTTTAGGATGTGGATCTTCCCAAGTCACCCAATGACGACCATCTTCAAGATCACCTTGTGCAACACGGTTACCATTAGATAATAGATAAGGATACTGTTTTTTATCTGCAGTGATCGTAGTGGTATAGCGCGCTAAAACATCCGGTCTATCTAAATAATAAGTAATATGACGGAAGCCTTCCGCTTCACACTGTGTACATAGCGCATCGCCAGAAACATATAACCCTTCTAAAGCGGTATTAGCTGATGGGTTAATCTCATTAACAATTTTTAACGTAAACTGTTCAGGCAATTGGTCAATGATGAGTTTGCCGTTTTCTTCTTTATAGTGTGTCCAAGCAACATCATTAACAAAAATAGATTTTAATGTTAAATCTTCCCCATCTAACACCAACGACGTTGCCGTTGTCGCTAAGCGCTTGCATTGGCTAATAGCAGTAACCTGTGTTTTTTCTTTATCTAAGATAAAATCAAGATGCAAATCAGTGATGGTGTAATCTGGGGCGCGGTAATCTTTACGATATTTAGCAATTCTTTGTTGTGTCATAGAAAAAAACCTTTTAGTTAACACGACTATTTTACGGTTATATAACCAAAGCTTACTCGTCAAAAAACGGTTTAGCTAGTCGAATATTCAATTGAGCACATTAAAAGTCAATAGAATGTTAATGGGATATTAATATGTGTAACTAATTTATTTGCTAATTGATGCTAACATACTCCCAAATTATGTTTAACGTGGTAAACTCAATAGAGATTTACAGCTTGTTTTTATGTCGCAGAGAAATATTAACGAATAGTGACGCATTATCATCATATTCGGGTATACTCTCCAACCTTAACGATTTAGCTGACATAAAAACGCTCCGTGAGGATGCTTGACGCGCTATGATTTTAGACGCTACACCGATTATTACATCACTGTTGGATACCGATGCATACAAGCTCCACATGCAACAGGCGGTTTACCATCATTATAGTGATATTCCTGTCGTTGCTGAATTCCGCTGCCGGAGTGATGAACGTCTAGGTGAATATGCAACAACCTTACGCCATCAAGTGGATATGATGGCAGACTTGTCATTAACTAATGAAGAGTTTGGCTATCTTCAAAGCCTGCCTTTCTTTAAAAATGACTATCTGCAATGGTTTAAACATTTTCGCTTTAAACCCGAGCAAGTGCATATCGCGACCACTGCTGACAATCAATTGACGATTAAGATAACTGGCCCTTGGCGTGAAGTTATTTTATGGGAAGTTCCTTTGTTAGCATTGGTGAGTGAAATTGTCCACCGTGCTCGTTCGCCACAAATCACCGCTGATGACGCCGTTATTCAATTACGCAAACTTATCGATATTTTCTATCGTGATGCGGCTGAACAACAGATTGATTTAGCGGATTTCAAATTGATGGATTTTGGTACTCGTCGTCGCTTTTCTTATGATGTGCAACGTGCCATTGTCGATGAATTAAAAAATCATTTCCCTTATCTTATCGGCACTAGTAACTATCATTTTGCTGAACGTATGCAACTGGCGCCCGTAGGCACACAAGCCCATGAATGGTTCCAAGCACATCAGCAAATTAGTCCTGAGCTTGCCAATAGTCAACGGGCTGCATTGCAATCATGGCTAGATGAATACCCAGATCAACTCGGTATTGCACTCACTGATTGTATCACTATGGATGCATTCCTGCGTGACTTTGATATGCCATTCGCCAGCCGTTATCAAGGGTTACGTCATGACTCAGGTGATCCGATTGAATGGGGTGAAAAAGCCATTGCTCATTATGAAAAGCTCGGCATCGATCCGATGAGTAAAGTATTGGTATTCTCTGATAGCCTCGACTTTCAGAAAGCCTTAGTACTTTATAAGCATTTCCATAAGCGTATCCGCTTAATTTTTGGTATCGGCACCAGATTGACTTGTAATATCCCGAATATTACACCTCTTAATATTGTGATTAAGCTGGTGGAGTGTAATGGTAAACCTGTTGCTAAATTATCGGATAGTCCAGGTAAAACCATTTGTGAAGATGATGAGTTTGTCGACAAGCTACGTAAAGCCTTTGATGTTCCTCTTGTTAGGCAAGCTTGTTAATAAAGATTAAATCGCTATCTATTCACTCTATCTATTCTATCTATAAAGAAAGGGCCAATATTGCCCTTTCTTTTTGCTATCACCCCCACTATTCGACTGATTTTACCTATTTTTAGCAAAATATTTTCTATAAAGGCTTTTCTCTTGCTGATTCCCTCTTTAAACTGAAATTTCCTACTTGTTTCCTGCGCTATTGCAAGTAACATAGAAAAACTGTCCGACAGGGGCAGAATGAATTTACTAAACAATTATTTTAATTAAACGAAGAGAGATTTATTTATGATCGTTGCGCCTGTAGTCGACGTACTGCAAGGCCGTATCGCGGTTGGCGAAGACGTCACCGTTCGCGGTTGGGTACGTACAAGAAGAGATTCAAAAGCTGGTATCTCATTCCTTACCGTCTATGACGGTTCCTGCTTTAATCCAGTACAGGCCATCATTAATAATAATTTACCGAATTATCAAGATGAAGTGCTGCACTTAACCACAGGTTGCTCTGTGGAAGTCACCGGTAAAATTGTTGAATCTCCGGGTCAAGGTCAGAACTTTGAAATTCATGCGACCAAAGTTGTGGTAGTAGGAATGGTTGATGATCCGGAAACTTATCCGATGGCCGCTAAACGTCACAGCGTTGAGTATCTGCGTGAAGTTGCTCATCTTCGTCCACGCACAAACTTAATTGGTGCTGTTGCACGTGTTCGCCATACCTTGGCACAAGCACTACATCGTTTCTTCGATGAGCAAGGCTTTTTCTGGGTTTCTACGCCATTAATTACGGCGGCGGATACCGAGGGTGCGGGTGAAATGTTCCGTGTCTCTACCTTAGATATGAACAACCTGCCACGTACTGATAAAGGTGAAGTTGATTTTAGCGAAGACTTTTTTGGTCGCGAAGCTTTCTTAACCGTATCAGGACAATTAAACGGCGAAACTTATGCCTCTGCATTAAGTAAAGTCTATACTTTCGGCCCAACTTTCCGCGCTGAGAATTCAAATACTAGTCGTCACTTAGCTGAATTCTGGATGGTTGAACCTGAAGTGGCTTTTGCTGATCTGAATGATATCGCCGGATTAGCAGAAAAAATGCTGAAATATGCCTTTTCTGCCGTGTTAGCTGAGCGCAGAGATGATATGGAGTTTTTTGCTCAACGCGTTGATAAAGAAGCCATTACACGTTTAGAGCACTTTATCGCTTCTGATTTCGCACAAATTGACTACACAGATGCGATTACTGTGTTAGAAAATTGCGGCCAGAAATTTGAAAACCCAGTTTATTGGGGTGTTGACCTCTCCTCCGAGCATGAGCGCTATCTTGCTGAGAAACACTTTAAAGCCCCTGTGGTTGTGAAGAACTACCCGAAAGATATCAAAGCATTCTATATGCGTATGAATGAAGACGGTAAAACAGTTGCGGCAATGGATGTGTTAGCACCAGGTATTGGTGAAATCATTGGTGGTTCTCAACGTGAAGAACGTTTAGAGATGTTTGATAAACGTTTAGCTGAGATGGGTATGAATAAAGAAGACTACTGGTGGTATCGTGATTTACGCCGTTATGGCACCGTACCACACTCTGGTTTTGGTCTCGGCTTTGAACGCTTAGTTGCTTATGTGACTGGTGTCACAAATATTCGTGAAGTGATCCCATTCCCACGTACACCAAGAAATGTCGATTTCTAATGATTTGATTAATTAGTAGCCAACAAAAAACATTTGTGTTGCTGATTAATTGTACTAACTTTAGTTATACCAGAAGCCAACCTCAGGGTTGGCTTTTTTTATGCATGGCTACAATTTGATGGAAAAGTTCCCCTAAATACACACTTTGAAATACATTGTTACAATTTGTTACACTTTTTTCGATTTTGTAGCAAATTCGGGGTAGATAAAATTTTTTACCAATGGAACACTGTCACCCGACACAGACGACACTTAACTCTCATAAATAGTTCCATAAAAATTAAGAAACTATTTCTGGCAGTGGCAAAGGTGTCTGAATAACACCAATGAGGGTAATAATAATGATGAAGCGCAATATTCTTGCAGTGGTAATCCCAGCTTTAATGTTTGCTGGTGCAGCAAACGCAGCTGAAATGTACAACAAAGACGGCAACAAAGTAGATATCTACGGTAAAGTTGACGTTCGTCATTACTTCGCTGACAAAGATTCTGGTGAAGACGGTGATGCATCTCGTGCACGTATCGGTTTCAAAGGCGAAACTCAAATCAATAAAGACTTAGTTGGTTTTGGTCGTTTCGAGTACGAAGTTAAAACTAATAATACTGAAGGAAGCGAAGGTAACAACAAAACTCGTCTGGCTTTTGCTGGTCTGAAATTTGCTGACTTCGGTTCTTTAGACTACGGCCGTAACTACGGTGTAATTTATGACACCAACGCATGGACTGACGTTCTGCCTTTATGGGGCGGTGACTCAATGTCACAAACTGACGTTTATATGACTGGCCGTGCTACTGGCGTATTAACTTACCGCAACACTGATATGTTCGGTTATGTTGATGGCTTAAGCTTTGCTCTGCAATATCAAGGCAAAAACAACGAAAACACCAACAATGCTCGTGGTGAAAAAATCACTGATAACAATGGTAATGTTGTAGGCTACAGTGTAGATAAAAAAGCTAACGGTGATGGTTACGGTTTCTCTACCGCTTATAACTTAGGCTGGGGCGTAACACTGGGTGGTGGTTACTCTAACTCTGCTCGTACTTCTGGCCAACAACATTACAGCTCAGCAAAAGGTGAACGCGCTGAAGCATGGAACGTTGGTGGTAAGTTTGAAGCTAACAATGTTTACTTAGCTGCAATGTACGGTGAAACCCGTAACATGACCTATTTCGGTAATAAAAATAATATTGCTAACAAAACTCAAAATATCGAGTTAACTGCACAGTATGATTTTGCTGATTTAGGTATCAAACCATCTTTAGCCTATGTTCAATCTAAAGGTAAAGACTTAGGTGTTGCTCAAGGTAACGACCAAGATTTAGTTAAATATATCTCTGTAGGTTCTTTCTACAAATTTAACAAAAACATGACTGCAGTTGTTGATTATAAAATCAACCTGTTAGATGACAATGACTTCACTAAAACTTACGGCGTTGCAACTGACAACGTAGTTGGTTTAGGTCTGACTTATCAGTTCTAATTACCCTTTAAGGTAATTAAACAGTCAAGTTAATTGATTTGAAAAGCAACACTTCGGTGTTGCTTTTTTTATTTGCCTATCCTATTTATATTGCTCGCTTTTCTGTTCCTCCTTTTCTAATACTAAGATAAACAGTTTATTATACTAAACTGTTGGTTATTTTTAGTGGTTATATTTACATGTTAATGTAATCACGAAAGATTTACTTATTTACATCTTGTTTTGCTATTTATTCTCACTTAGTTCACAACTTCTTGCTAATTTCTCTACAAACTGTTGGCAAACCGATTCTATAGCGTTACTCTTGTTACTCATAATTCGGCTTCGTTTTGAGCTTAGGGAATAATTACACTATGTTTGAGAAAATCATTGCTGCACCAGCCGATCCTATTCTGGGTTTAGCTGATAGTTTCCGTTCTGATACTCGTGAAAACAAAATTAACTTAGGGATTGGTGTTTATAAGGATGAAACAGGTAAAACACCTGTACTCACTACCGTTAAAAAAGCAGAAAAATATTTATTAGAAAACGAAACCACTAAAAATTATCTTCCTATTAGCGGTATTCCTGAGTTTGGTGCGGTCACTCAAGCACTGTTGTTTGGTGAACAACACCCTATCATCACAGAAAAACGTGCACGTACAGCACAAGCTCCGGGTGGTACTGGGGCATTGCGTATTGCTGCGGACTTTATCGCTCAGCAAACTAATGCTAAACGTGTATGGATAAGTAACCCGACTTGGCCCAACCATAATAATATTTTTCAGACTGCAGGCTTAGAGATTTGCCAATATGATTATTATGATGCCGAAAGCCACGGTTTAGATTTTGAAGGTATGCTAGCCAGCCTACAAAATGCACAAGCAGGTGATGTTGTGCTGTTCCACGGATGTTGCCATAACCCAAGTGGTATTGACCCAACGTTAGAGCAATGGCGTCAATTGGCTGCCTTATCCGCAGAGAAAGGTTGGTTACCAGTATTTGACTTTGCTTACCAAGGTTTTGCTAATGGTCTTGAAGAAGACGCGCAAGGCTTACGCCTGTTTGCTGAAAGCAATCCTGAGCTGATTGTTGCAAGCTCATATTCAAAAAACTTTGGCCTTTATAATGAGCGTGTAGGTGCTTGCACTATTGTCGCAAAAGAGAGCGATACTGCTGAGAAAGCATTTAGCCAAGCCAAAGCGATTATTCGCGCAAACTACTCTAATCCACCGGCACATGGTGCATCTGTGGTGACCACTATTTTATCTAACCCAGAGTTAAAAGAAGAGTGGATTGAAGAGCTCACCACAATGCGTGAACGCATTCAGCGTATGCGCCAATTGCTGGTGACAACCTTACAAGAAAAAGGCGCAAAACAAGATTTCAGCTTTATTATTGACCAAAATGGTATGTTCTCATTTAGTGGCCTTAATAAAGAGCAAGTTGAACGTCTACGTGCTGAATATGGTATTTATATTGTCGGCTCTGGTCGTATTAATGTCGCAGGCTTAACACTGGAAAATATGGTTCCATTGTGTGAAGCCATTGTCGCTGTACTTTAATGGCTTTTTCATCGTTTTAAAGCATACAGTTAGATAACACGTTTTATAACCCAACAGCGTTTAATTAGATATGTTGTTGGGTTTTTATTATTTTATAAAAATATCATTAATAAATAATTTATTTCTAGCTTGATGCGATAACTCTTTTTCTTATGCACTTAGTAAATAGACTAGTTATAGTCTGTATAGCTTTTGTTCCAGCTTTTCATCCCCCAAATACACAGTTTATTCCCTACTGTCCCCCAGAAGATGTACTTGCGACCGACTATCATAAAGGTAGCATACTGATATCCGTACACTCTTACGCCATATACACCATAAACAATCTATTTATTCCGTCTTTACACAGCATTGATACTGTTAATTGATGAGCGATATCATTTTTAATTTTTCATCTATAAAAAAGCCCTTTAATATAAAGGGCTTAAAGAGTTTGCTTTATTTTAAATTACCAAATGGGCATTTCATCTTGTAAGAAAGGATTATATTGACGCTCATGACCTAAATTAGACATAGGGCCATGGCCGGGGATAAATAGATAATCATCACCTAGTGGTAATACTTTATTTTTGATAGAAGCTATCAGATCGGCATGATTACCACGAGGGAAATCAGTACGACCAATACTTTCACGAAATAATACATCTCCCATCGAGATAAGTTTATTTTGGTGATTAACAAAAATAATATGGCCCGGTGTATGGCCCGGACAATGTAAAACCGACAAAGTAATGGTTTTACCAATAGTAACAGTATCCCCTTCATTTAACCATTGATCAGGCGTAAAAGATTTTCCACTGGGGAAATTAAACATACGACACTGTTGTTCTAAATCTTCAATAAGGAAGTTATCATCTTTATGTGGCCCATAAACAGGCACATGAAAATGCTCAACAATTTGAGCTGTTCCTGCTACGTGATCAAAGTGGCCATGAGTTAATAGCACTTTAGTCAACTTTAATTGACGTTGTTCAATTTCTGCAATTAATGTTTCGACATCACCACCGGGATCAACAATGGCCGCTTCTTTGGTATCATCACACCAGATAAGGGTGCAATTTTGCATATAATTTGTCACAGGTATAATGTGATACATCATAGCTTACTCCGCGCTTTCTTAATCTATATCTATTTATTTATTACATAGATTACCATGAGCGCACGGGTCCTGTATCGATATGAACAAAATTACTTCGTGGATAATAACCCACTCCTCCCGCTTTCATTCTTAGTGCAACTTGGCGTACTTTAGATAAATCAGTACCTACTAAACGGAAATCCATTGCTTGACCACGGGTATGATAGCTTTTTTTCGCAACACCGCTGGTGTGTTGACGTAGATGGTTATTAGTCGCGAGTGAACGATAACCCGAAATAAGTTCAACGGCTTTATTGTTGTTTAACATCACCTGTAACAGATAGATTTGATCAAATAAGGCTGGATCGATAGTTTTAACTTTATTTTGACGGTGATCTCTAAAAAGATGATTTAGTCTAGCAAGCTCTTGTTTATTATAACGTTTACCATCAAAAAACTCGGCTTTAATAGTTTCACCAGTATTTAAATTATTAAAGCGAAGAATTTTCGGTCGGGGAGTTGCTAATGATGCAAATGCATGTGAGGGAAGTAAACCTAAACCAACAGCAGCCATACCAAGGCCTAACCACTTACGACGATGTGAATCAACAATATCCATGATAGCTACACTCAAAATAATGATAGAAGGAAGAACAGACCTTTATTATGACAATATTTTTCTTGAATTGTTGCTTATTGTTTGTATAGATTTGTAAACATATCATTGATATTATTTTATAAAAGTTTATGTTTTATTATTAATAATAGCCGTGTTAGCAATTAACATTTTATTAATATTAATGTTATTTCTAAAAATAGATTAAAAATAATAGCTATTTTTTAAAATTTATTAATAAAACTGAATGAAATTATTTTATCTCACTGATTTTTATAAAAAATAAAGAGCAAGCATAATGCTTACTCTTTATTGTTGTTAGCCATCTATTCTATTACAAATATTTCTTAATATTCTCTAAAAAAGAGGTTGCATTATTAATGCTTTGGTCATAATTATAAATATCTGCTCGATATTGAGGGGCATTTTCTTCTGCTACCCAAGCTGTTTGATAATATAAATAGACAGGGATACGTTCAGGAATTGGTGCATATTGTGTTGAACCTCGTTTTAAGGCTGCATCAATTCTATCTTGTTTCCATCCTGCATCACCTAATAATATCGTCGCTAATTGCGCCGCTTTATTCACACGAATACAACCTGAACTAATTGCTCGCATATTTTTAGTAAATAAATTGTGGTTTGGTGTGTCATGCAGATAAATCGCTTCAGAGTTTGGCATATTAAATTTATATCGGCCTAGGGAGTTAGTTGGCCCAGGGGCTTGCCAAATGCGATATGGAAAATTAGCCGCAGAGATGTTTTCCCAATCTATATCGTAAGGATTAATTGGATAGGCGTCATTCCCCCACCCTGAATAAATCGTATAACCTTTACGGCTAAAATAACTAGGATCAGCCTTTCCTTTTGGAACTATATCTTTACGCGTCATACTCGTAGGTACATTCCAAGGCGGATTAACCACAACATTATTAAGCGCACTACTCATAATGGGGGTTTTTCTATCTGGTCGACCAACAATCACTTTTGAATCTAAAATCAGTTGATTATTAGCATAAAAATAGAGGGAGTAATCAGGAATATTGACCCAAATTCCAGTGTCACCAATAGGTGGGGTTAAACGTAACCGCTGTATATTTAATGCCATAATTCCAGCACGCTGTATTGGTGTCATATTTAACCAATTACGCGTCTGTCTACCAATAATACCGTCAGTTTCTAATCCATGGGCCGCTTGAAACGATTTTACAGCAGCAATTAAAGGCTCATCATAAATCGTTGTTGCTACTTCTTGCTCATTTTCAGCCAATTGAGGCAGTAAATTTAAGTTACGCAATATTTGTCTTAATGCAATAACTTCTTCTGCCGATTGGTTTGGCTTTAATGAATTTTTCCCTTCCATGACGGGCCAAATAACCTCTTGATGAAGCTGTTTGCGCACTTCCTCTTTCATTAATGGATAGTAAGGGTGTGAGGGTGCAAAGGAGACGACAAAGCGCCCTAAGGTATTTTGTTGTAGATTGAGTTGGAAATGCTCGACAGCTTGCACAGTCGGTGCCGGTAATGCTTGTATCGCAGCGCGATATAACAGTGTTGTTCCTGATTGATTAATCTGTTCAACAAAGCTGATATAACCTAAAAAAGCGTCAGATAAAATAATATCTCGTGCTTCTGGCGTTAATTGTGCTGTTTCTAATAGCGTTAACCAACGTCCAAATTGTGGTTGAATTCCAGTTAAGGCAACCTCTGCCAGTTGCTGCTCTAGTTGTTTTGTAATTTGTTCATCTTGCCAAATCAGTGCTAAATCATTGCTTTGATAAACATCCACGAGTTGCTTAAAGTAAAGTGGTTTATATTCGCTTGGTAACCAAGATTGTAGTTTAGTGCTAACTTCCTGCTTACTCACTGATGGTGAATTTAATGTATCTTGTGTTGCCACGTCTTCTGTGAATGCGGGTACTAATGCAGGTGTTTCTGATGTGAATAGCGGTGGCGTTTCACTTTCTGAGGCAATAACATTATGCCCTGAGAGAAGTGTACCTATTACGACCGAATACGTTATTGCTCTTTTAATTGCTTGTTGCGCCATAGTCCTCAGTGCCTCATCCCTTGTTATTATTTTGCTATCGTAAAATATTAGATGAGTTAGACAAAGAGTTTTATAGGAATAAACTAATATTTGTAAAGTTTTATAAAATCTTTTCAACAATAGGCACTTAAATCATCATAAAAAGATGTTTAATACACTTTTTATATTAAATAAGAGTATAAATACTAAATACTCACAATGCCGTGCACAATAAATATTCAAATAGAAAGTATATAGATTTAATCTATCATATGGTTCTATTTTGTTTTATAAAGAAACCCAAAATAAAAAAGGCGTAGTTTCCTACGCCTAACAAATAAAGGTCAACAGCACAGAGACAGATTAGTACTCTGAATTGATAACCACTTCTTCACCAAATTGTCCCGCTTTAGGTAACGGCTGGTAAGAAGAGTTAGCAGCACGTAAGATACGGATCCCACGGATATTTAGCTCATCAGCTGCTGCGATATCAGCATCTGCATCACCGTAGTAAATTTTCAGTTTGTGATCGCGCATCCAGCTTACTTTGTTATTTGCGCCAGGTTGGTCACCGGCAAAAATAACAGGTTGCATTTTGTCTGCAGGAATATTTAAACCTTCTTGAACATATTTAGTCACAGTCTCTGTTTTAGTCTGTGTACGACCGGTAATGAAATAAACAGTATCACCGCGTTTTAAGTGCATCTGAACAAGATCGATACCGACTTGTTTAGGCATACTGAATTTATCCCATTCGTTGTTCATTTTTTCCCAGAATTCTGGGTTTTTCAGATAACTGAAATCGTTTGGAGAATATTCCAGTTTACCACGATAAAAGCCTGGGCTTGAGAACAGAACGGTGTCATCAATATCAAAACCTACCGCCATTGGTGCTTGGCCTTCTAAGCTTTTTTCAATTTCTGCAACAGAAACCCATTTAATTGGTTGCTGATGTGCAAGTTCAGTAACAGTAACCCCTGGGCTAACAACTTCTGGCATATGAACTTTTGCCATTGCTGCGCCATTTAAACTTAACGCCAACGCAATTGCACTAAGAGTAAGTGTGACTTTACGCATTCTCTTTCCTTTAATTTTTATATTAATCACAGAAGGTGATAATAATAAACATCATAATTACATTTAAATGAGATGTAGCGCACGTTATTTTATTTAGGCTGGTACTCTTTTGTTAGTTTACTTTCATTTTTTGATCTATCTAACACTTTGAAAAAAAGAAAGTACTATCTACGAAAGCAGATAGTGCCGTTATTATCTAAGTCGTCCCCAAATGAACACATCAATGACTCTGTTATTTTTGAAACATTTTTTGGTAAAAAATAAACATTTTAAAATTAGCCAAGAAAAACCCATTACCTATCATAGGTTATGGGTTTATCTACAGATAGAGGTTCGAAATTGTTTTAATAATTTATAAGTAATATACAATTAATTTAAATTTGGATTAGAAAATAGGAAAGCTAACATGGACACAAAGCGCGTGGGATATACTGTTGTTGATCTATCCCAATGGGGACGAAAAGAACACTTTGAAGCATTTCAGTCTTTTGCTCAATGCACCTTTAGCCAGACAGTTCAACTGGATATTACTTCATTATTAAAAACCGTAAAGCAAAATGGGTACAAATTCTATCCGACATTTATATACATCATTAGCCGATTAGTAAATAAACATGCAGAATTCCGCATGGCAATGAAAGACGGGGAATTGGTGATATGGGATAGTGTTAACCCTGGGTACACTATCTTTCATGAACAGACCGAAACATTTTCATCTTTATGGAGTTACTACCACAAAGATATCAATCAATTTTTGAAAACTTATTCAGAAGATATAGCACAATACGGTGACGATCTAGCCTATTTTCCAAAAGAATTTATCGAAAATATGTTTTTTGTGTCAGCAAATCCTTGGGTAAGTTTCACCAGTTTTAACTTGAATGTGGCGAATATAAACAATTTCTTTGCCCCTGTATTTACAATAGGTAAATATTATACGCAAGGAGATAAAGTTCTGATGCCACTAGCAATTCAAGTGCATCATGCCGTATGTGATGGCTTCCATGTAGGCAGATTACTCAATGAAATACAGCAATACTGCGATGAGGGATGTAAATAATCAATGGGACTTAAAGCACATGTTTTTGTTCCACTCAAACCTGTCGCTATCCTCTGTTTCCACTTTTATTGATTATTTTAACATCGATATAAATTGATGAGGGGCATTTAGTACTTCCCTTTTTATTGAGGGGTCACGCTATAAAATTTGTACACTGATTTGTACTAATAACGGTGATAAAAATACTAAATGCCATTAACACTCATGAATAACCAAAATATAAAATAATGAAAACAATAAGTTATATTATAAGGTTATTCACTTACTCATCATAATCCTTCATCAACTATCTGCAATATTTTCGGATAAATGTTTATCTTTTTCACTTTGTTGCCCAAAGCCTTTTAATCCGACCACATGAACATGCTCGCTTCCATTAAAGACTTTACGCACTAATTTATAAGTTGTGCCTTTTTCTGGACTAATATTTTCTGGTGCGGCAATGATAAGTTGCATATCAAGTCGTTCACACAGTTCAAATAGGGTTGCGATAGATTTCGCATCTAAACGTGCGGCTTCATCAAGGAAGAGCAAACGACAAGGCGAAATATCTTTTCCTCTTAAGCGTCGTGATTCTTCTTCCCAACTTTGAACCACCATCACTAAGATAGACATACCTGTACCAATGGCTTCACCTGTTGATAGCGCACCACTTTCTGCTTTTAACCAACCTTCTGGCCCACGATTAACTTCAACTTCCATCTCAAGATAGTTACGGTAATCAAGCAGCTCTTCACCCACCGTTTGTGGCATACGCTGACCAAAATCAGCCTGTGGATTTAAGCGTTGATACAGTTTTGCCATCGCTTCAGAGAAGGTTAGGTTTTGGTTTTTAAATAGATCTTGATATTGGCTATCTTCTTCTTCCGATAATACATCCAGTAAGATTTGATGGCTTTCACGAATATTAACGTTTAACCGTACACCACGAACCTGACCAAAGGAAACCGCTTGTAAGCCCTGATTTAGCATGCGAATGCGATTTTGTTCACGTTGGATAGTTTTACGAATAATATTTGCCACACTGCGAGAGCTGATCGCCAGTTTTTGTTCACGACTGGTTAGCTCTTCGGTTAAGCGAGCTAATTCAATTTCCATCTGTTCGATAGCATCAACCGGATCATCGGTTTTGATAATATCTTGTCGAATGCGTTCTCTTAAATGTTGGTAAACCGCAATAAAGAATTGGACTTTACGATCAGGGTATTTTGCGTCTTCAGAGCGACGTAATGCATCCCGTAAATATTCATTATCCGCCACAGCCTGACGTAACGCACCTAGCGCCTTATCCGACATTGAACGTAACTCATCCGCTGAAAGATAGGCAAAGTCACGACGATGTAAACGGCGCTCCATACCATTTTCTTTCACTAAACGCATAACAGCACACCAACTGGCTTTAGCGCTGACGACGTGCTCACGCATTTGGCCATAATCACGTTCTAATTTGCGAATTTTCTTCGCCATATTTTCACGTTCAGCTTCACTAAGCGCAATATCACGCTCAAGTTGGCTAATACGCGTACGGTTAGCACTCACCGCAGCATAACGTTGATCACGTAACTCTTTGGCTCGCGCTTCTGCACCCGCATCAATTTGCAAGCCAGTCTCTTTCATCTCTTGCTCAAGCTCTCTTAATAGTTCTGATTTGGTATCAAAAGAACTTTTTAGTGAGGCTAGTACTTGATTAAACTGATCACATTGTGCCTGCTGTTGACGATATAACTCTCTCGCTGTCGCTCGCTCTGTTTCAGCCATTTCTAAACGACGACGTAATTTTTCATTAAGATCGTTATTTTCACTGACAATTTCAACCGCATCGCTATAACTAAAATGTGGACGACGCTGAACCACTTCCACCAGCAAAAATGCTTGTTGTTGATAACGTTGCTGCTCTTCTTTTGCGTATTGATAATCTTGTGTTAATTGATCATGCTCTTGTGGATCGCTTTGTAAAATCGAGGCTATAGGCTCTAACGCAGTTAATGCTTTCTCATGACGCTGTAAATAACGCATTGACTCTTCTGCGTTATAAAGCTCTTCACGTAGCTCTTCAACACGATCAATTAATGTTTCGTCCAATAATAAATTGACTTGAGGAATGAGTTTATTTAATAAATTGAGCGACTCTTTGGCTTGCGCATAATGCTGACGTTGTTGCTGAGTGCCCTCTTCATATTGTGATAACTCGCGCTCTAATTCATTACGACGTTGATTTAATTGGCGAATATCTTCTTCAGGATCGGCATCAAATGCCACTGAAATATGTTGCCCAACAAATTGGCTAAATGCATGGTGTGCACGTTGAATTTTCTGCACATCAAAGGCCTGTGTAGCATATAGCTCTGACAGCTCGTCTCGTTGACGGGATAATATTTCTAGCTGGTTTTCTCGTGCTGCTCGGCCAAATAATGGAATTTCGGGATAACGTGAATAGCGCCACTGCCTATCTGAACTTTTAATAAGTACCGCTTTTTCCATTTCTTGGGCATTAAACACGCTATCATCAAAGGATTGTGGATCACCTTCAATAAAATAGAGATCTTCCGGGCAATCTTCTAAAGAAGCTAACTGCTCTTCGATCGCACTGAGATCTTGTACTACAATCGCATGGCGCGCAGGTCCATATAATGCTGAGAAATAAGGCGCATCATCTAAGGTGATATCATCGTAAATCTCCGATAATAAAACCCCGTTAAAGCGTTCTGCTAAAGTAATTAATCGACTATCTTCAGCCCCACTAGGCTGACTTAATCGTTCAATTTGAGCTTCAATTTGCTGTTTGCGAGCAGCGGTTTCATCACGCAAAACCGTGGCTTCACGCTCTTTCTCAAGTAACTGTTGCATATATTCAGTAACTTGATTGCTTGTTTCAAAAGATTGATGCGTTTGTTCACACAGTTGCGTTAAAGCATCTTGTGCAGCAAACCAAACTGGCGCTTGTTTTCTTAATTTTTCAATTTGTTGTTTTAGTTGATCAAGCTCTTGGCGCATTTGCATACGCTGTTCGCCAGAATCACTAACATAATCGCTCAGCTCTTCAATCTTTGCTTCTAGCTCTTCTTGTAGAGTAAATAGATCATCAGGCTCAACATTTTTGCCATACTGTTTATTAAACTCTGCAAGTTGACGTTCAGCATTATTTCTTTGCTGTAAACGTTGCTCTAATTCAGCTAATTGCATCCGAATAGGGTGAACACGATCGGCTTGATGGCGATGTGATGACCATTCACGTAATGCGCTTTTAGCCACACTCCACGCATTTTGACGCTCAACTTCCCCAACAATCGAGGTGATCAATTTATAGGCTTGATCAAATTGCGTTTTGGCCGCATCAGAAACACCGAGTTTCTGCTCCATAGAAAGTAATGAATGCGTGATGGATTGAATTTTTGCTTGAATACGTTCAGCCCATAGCTCTGCATTGGTTTCATCTAAATCATCAATGCCACATTGTGCTTTCGCACGCTCTAATGCTTGTACCGCCTGACGATATTGAATAGCTCGGGTTTGTTGAACATCTAACGCTTGTTGATAATCTGCCAATTGACTTTTCAGTTCATCAACTTCTTCTTCCGCAGATCCAACTCGCGCTTCCAACTCTTCTTTTTTTGATGTTGCTTCTTCAACAACTTCACTTTGCTCTTCTAAACGGAATGTGATTTCTTCAACATCCGCAACATAGCGATCGATTTTTTCTTGTTGGCGTACCGCATTTTGTACGAGATTAAGTCTATCACTGGCGGCTTGATAATCTGTTTCCAAATCAGCCGATAACGCTTGTTGCTCTTCTAACTCTTTGCCCATTTCAATAAAGCGATAAGCTTCATTGTTAATCGCTTTACGCTGATCCCACAACTCTTTACGTAAAGATAGAGCCTGATCAAGGTGTACTCGTCTTTCATTAGCATGACGCATATAGTCCGCTGCAACATAAGAGGTCGCTTCGGTAACTAAATGTTTAAACAGATCACGATCGGATTGAGTGACCCGAATAGCTTCTAAGGTCATGCGGTTTTCACGTAATGCCCCTTCCATATCTTGGAAGGCTTTTCTTACTCCGCTATTTTCAGGTAATAAATAGTCGCGTAAAGAGCGAGTGATGGCACTTGAAATACCACCATATAATGAAGCTTCAATAAGACGATAGAATTTTGCCCGATCGCTTGCTGAGCGTAAACGTTTCGGAATAACCCCTAAATCAAAGAGTACAGAGTGGAAATCAGTAATCGAGTTAAATTGTCTAAAAACAACGCCTTCTATCGCTTCTACTTTTTCTTTTAATTCATTAAGTGGTAGAACACGTGCTTGGCGTCCATCGACAGCTTGCGTCAAAATTTCTGTTGGATTTTCAGCAATAGGTAGCCCTTGGATCATAAAAGGTTTGATATCAACCTTTTTATCTCGTCCGGCAACTTGTTGTAAGCGTACGCCAACGACAGCTCGTAAATGGCGGGAATTAATCACATCTAAAACAGCGTAACAAACTCCCGGGCGTAATTTCCCATATAATCCTTTATCACGAGAGCCACTGGTTGAACCGGCTTCAGTGGTATTTCTAAAATGAAGTAAAGTCAGATCGGGGATCATCGCGGTAATAAAAGCCGCCATGGTGGTGGATTTACCCGCTCCGTTACCACCGGATAAAGTCGTGACTAATTCATCTAAATCAAAAGTACGAGCAAAAAACCCATTCCAGTTGATCAATGTTAATGAGCGAAATTTTCCTCGTTCAATCATTTATTTTCTTCCTCTGCATCATCATCTTCACTGGACTCTAATTGCTCATCTTCCTGTTCATCGTCATCACTTGGCTCGCTATCTTGCTCTAGTGGCATAGCCTCACCATCGCGGATCATACGCATTTGCGCTTCAAGAGGAGAGTCACCACTACGCACATCAGCACCAAAGCGAAACACCGATTCAGTAATTGAAAAACGTTGCGTATCATTGGGTAAAAACGAAATCATCCCTAAACGACGTAGTCGGTTAAGTGACGTTTTCATTTTCTCTTGCAGTTTTTGTAGGTCTAAATCCGATCCTGTTGAGCGTTGATTAACTAAGCGTAACAATTTGCTTTCATCGGCCAGTGTACGTAATTCATCAAATAATTCTTGTACAGTGAAGATCCCCTGATTAGCTAATCGCTCAGGGCTAAGGTAGAGATAACAAAGAATTTTGCCGACCAACATATCCATTTCAGAAAGCACTGAACGAGGAATAAGCGTCGTTGAACGGGGGCGTAAGTAAAAAAAGCCTTCAGGTGCTCGAATTAATTCGACATTATAACGCGCATAAAAATCTGTTAACTCATCTTGAAAGTCCATCAAAAAAGCATGGTTATCTAGTGAGTCTATACCAATATGTCGACCTGCACGTAGCTGACTATCCAGTTCAGGAAAAAGTGAATTCGCTAATGCCTGTGCTAATTTAGCTGGTATAAATTGTTCAGTATGTATCGATGACATGCGCTTGTACCTTAGCTCCATATTCGTTAATTTCTGCCCATTTTGCTGGCAATCCTGCAAGTTCAGCTTGCGCGACACCTAATCGTACCGCTTGATCAATGACAATCCGTGCCACATCAAAATGCTTCTGTTGTGGATAACGATTAAGATACTCAACTAATACTGAACTGAGATCTAACGCTCGTTGTTCTAATTTATAAGCAGCCAGCTCTTGTTCAACCCATTGAGCAATTTGTTCATTTACTTCACTGAACATTTGATATTCCAGCTCTTCAGGCAATTCCCCGGTCACTTCTTCATCTCGCAACACAAGCTCTTCATCACGCATATCAAATAGCCTATCCGCATTAGCATAAGTTAATGCCCATGGGCTGTCGAAATAGTTTTGTACGGATTGGCGTAGGCGACGTGAAAAAATACGGTTTTTATCCATATCTATCGCCGTGCGAATAAATTTATGCACATGCCTATCGTAACCTATCCATAAATCGATAGATTGCTGTCCCCAACTAATAATACGGTCAAGTTTGCTTTGTAACTCAAAAACTAAAGTATCTATTTGGTCGACATGGCCTGAACTCATATTCGCTTCTTGAATACGTAATAGATTCGCTTGTAATTTGTCCCCTGCCGCTTCCAGTGTGTCTTGTAACTCTCTTAATGTCCCAGAGGTTTCAGATAGTAATTGTTCACAGTTTGAAATGGCAGCTTGCCAATCTTGGTTTAATAGTGCAGCAATATCTTCTTTAACGATATTTTGCTGTTCATCCATAATGCGTTGAGATAAATCGATGCTATCGAATATCTCAGCCACCGAATATTTTAACGGTGCAAAAACATTACGATGCCAATGATATGCATCACCACCTTCTTCTGCGGCACTTGCCGCTGAATCTAACTCACTTGCCACAATTGACAGCTGCATCGACAAGCGTAGTGATGAAAACTCACGTTGACGAATGTAGTAATCACTGATGCCAATACCTAATGGCGTTAAACGATATATCGCATTACCTTCTACCAGTTCACTGGTAAAACGGTTAAAAAGCCGCTGCTTGACCATATCATTAATGGCATTATTAGCACGAACTTGTATTGATTCTGCGGGTTGATCAAAGCCTTTACACACCTCTCGAAAGGCATCAATCAACTCCCCTTCACTCATCTCGCCATCAAGGCGTTCGCTGTTTAATACAGCAACTGCCATCAAAAAAGCTAATCTTTCCGGTGGCAGTGAAATAGAGAAATCATTTTTTCTCGCCCAAGACACTAACTCAGGAACGGTCTGGGTAAAATCACTCATAGTACATCCTTAATTTACACACTTTTGTGCCATGACATGAATGTAACGCCCCAGACTGATATAGGGCTCTTGCCGACAATAGCGTTGCTCTAAGGCAAGCAACGCTGGAAAATCTTTATTTTGCAACTGACGACTTTGCAAATAGTCATGAAAAACACGCACTCCCGTTTTTCCTAAAATCGTCATTGAAAATGACGCTAACCATTGATAAACATCCTCAGGTTGTAGCGGATTTTGTGGGGATAATGAGCGTTTTCTTCTGCGTGGTATTTCCGGATTTGCCAAATGGAAATTTCCCAAAATAGCATTTCTCATGACAATACCATTCGCATTGTAAAACATTAACGATAGGATACCATTAGGAAGTAGCATATCGGTAAGGACATTTATGGCGTTTTTCTGATCTGTGATCCACTCTAATACGGCATGGAATAGAATTAAGTCAACACCATCATCTAGATGCTGGTTTATCTCTTGTGCTGCACAACAAATAAACGTCATTTGATTGACAACACCTTCATCAATAGCCGCTTCTTGTGCGCGGTTAAGCATCTCTTGTGATAGATCACATAAAATTATCTGGTGCCCTAATTTTGCCAGTTGTCTGGAAAAATAACCTTCACCACCCCCCGCATCTAAAATACGCAACGGACGATCAGGGAGTTGAGTTAATAATTGTTGTAAATCATCCCAAATCACCGCTTGGCGGATTTTTCCTTTTGTTGTGCCATAGATATTGCGAGAGAATTTATCAGCAATATCGTCAAAATTACGGTCTGACATTAAAACGCCTCATGATAACAACTTGTTACTTGCGCTCTTTGCATTCTGATAAATTCAAAAATATGAGACACTGTACTGAAGGTAAACAAAGACAACAATTTTACCAGTGTTCGATGATACTGGCTGTTTTCAATCACAAAATAAGCCATGAATCAGATTATTCGCAAAGCGCAGTATAAATATAACGCTTATTAATGAAAAAATTAACGCTCAAACGTTTATCGTTTTACAATTTCTAAATTAGTGAGTATTTCTGTTCGTTAGCATTTAGTAAAAACTATACTTATACGCTATTTTGACACAATGCTTTATCAATCCCCTAGTTTTCACTAAATTTTTACTCTCAGTTGCTGACATTTCACTCAACTTAGGAAGATTTATGCTGTTTTTGCTCAAAAAATATCTTGGTAGCCTAATCATGCCACTACCGCTGTTATTAATAATTGCTTTTTTTGCGCTTATTTTACTGTGGTTTACTCGTTGGCAAAAAACAGGAAAAAGCGTACTCACTATCGTGATTGTGTTACTTACGCTGTTAGGCATGCAACCTGTCGCAGATACTCTATTGATGCCGAGTGAAAAAGCGTATCAAGCACGTTATGAATTACGCGAAAACTCACCACAAGATGTTAACTACATTGTCGTTTTAGGGGGCGGTTTTACTTATAATCCTGAATGGGCTCCTAGTGCTAACCTGCTAAATAATAGCTTATTTCGTGTTGCTGAAGGCGTAAGGCTTTATTATCGTTATCCTAATGCCAGCTTAATTTTTACCGGTGGTGCCGGCGTCAATAAAATAAGTAGCGCCGAAGTGGCTGCACAAGTTGCACAATCATTAGGTGTTCCAGCAGAAAAAACGATCGCCCTTTCTCAACCTAAAGATACCGAAGAAGAAGCGTATGAAGTGGATAAACTTATCGGTAAACAACCTTTTTTATTGGTGACCTCAGCAAACCATTTAGCGCGAGCAGAACGTTTCTTTTTAGCTAGAGGTATGCACCCTATTGTTGCACCTGCTAATCAGCTAGCCATTACTACCCCTCTGCATCCTTGGGAAAAATATACCCCTTCCGCGTATTATTTTCAGCATAGTGAGCGAGCATGGTATGAATTTATCGGCTCGATTTGGCAAACCATAAAACCTAGCGAACCATCTAGTGTAGAGGCGGTTGTTGAGAATAAAAATGAAGCTGACAATGGCATAAAATAGCGTATGAAGAATGAGATCATTAGGTAAAAAAATAATCAATCCTCTTTTTTATCGATGGTAGAAAACAACAACGGCACTGAATACCAGTGCCGTTAAACATTAATTTGCAATATACTGCAAATATTAGAACTCTTGGTTTAGTGCCCGAAAAGCGGCTCTCGCGGCAATTAAGTCATCTTGAGTATCAACCCCGACACCCGGTACTTCAAGCGCTTTTGCTACATGGATTTTCTCGCCATACCACAATACACGCAGCTGCTCTAACATTTCGATAGACTCCAATGGGCTTGGCTCCCAAGTAATATAACGACGAATAAAGCCTGCACGATAAGCGTAAATACCGATATGACGTAAGTAATGCTCGCCTATTTCATCATGAGAGAGATTAAAACGATCTCTTTCCCAAGGAATAGTGGCTCGAGAAAAGTACAGTGCAAAACCTTTCGCATCCATAACCACTTTTACAGCGTTAGGATTAAAGGCTTCTTTTGAGTCGACGATAGGCACAGCAAGAGTTGCCATACCTGCACCACAATTAGCTAAATTTTCTGCCACTTGCGTAATAATTGCGGGTGGAATGAGTGGTTCATCGCCTTGTACATTAACGATTATCTCATCATCTGCGAATTGATATTTTTCGATAACCTCAGCTAAACGCTCTGTACCTGAATGGTGGTCTTCACGGGTCATACACGCTTCTCCACCCGCTTGTTCAACAGCGCGAACCACATCTAAGTTATCAGTTGCAACAATGACACGTTTAGCACCTGAACGCTTTGCTTGTTCCATAACACGAACAATCATCGGTTTGCCATGAATATCAGCAAGTGGCTTACCGGGTAACCGAGTCGACGCATATCGACCTGGGATAATGACCGTAAACATTAGGTTATTTTTCCTCTTCTAATGACAACTCTCTGGCTTCATTCTCTAGTAGAACCGGAATATTGTCACGAACAGGATAAGCGAGATGATCAATTTTGCAGATAAGCTCTGAATTTTCTTTATCAAAGATAAGTTTGCCATGGCAAACTGGGCAAGCAATAATTTCGAGTAAGCGGTGATCCATTTTGTCCCTCACAAGGGTTAATCATGTTATAGGATAAAAGGATATCATAAGGAAGGATCAGCGTTAATACTCTACACCGCGGGTTTGGTAATTATTCGCTAAATATTTTCTCTATTAATAAATTTACTATTTTCTTTTTCACTATAAGCAACAAAAAAGCCACAATAATGTGGCCTTTTATCGTTTTGTCTGCAACATCATTAATAAAGAATTACATTCCGCTTTTATTGATAATAATTTAACCTTTTTATTATCTTTATTGCATTCTAATTAACGTGGCAACCATTTTATATTACCTTGAGCAATCAGTGATAACGTCTTATTTTATCCTTTTTGCATCAACGTAATGATAGATTTTAATTAAATCAATAGGTTAAAACATGATCTTGCCTATTTATTATAGGTGTCGACTATTTAGAACCCGATAACATCAGCGGCTTCTAGACCTGCTGCTGTTTTGATAACAGAAAACTCAACGTCTTGGCCTTCGGTTAGTGCTTTATTTTTTGTATTGGCAATCGCTTTTTTATTGACGTAAATATCTTGTTCAAGATCTTTTGCAACAATAAGACCATATCCTTTATTATTGTCAAACCATTTTACGCGACCCATTCTTAATTGTAATGTCATGATAGATAAACTCCTTTTGTTCTTTGTATAGTTTTTATCTTCTATACACATGCATTCTACTTTTTATTAAGTCTTCTTATATAAAACCCCATTAAATTCTGAACACATTAATTTAAGTAGTGCATTTTATTATTCAATATAAATGTTCAAAATCGTGATAGCTAAATTAGATAACTATTTATTGAACAGACACTAAACTACAAAATATTCATGACAAATATATGACATATTCTATATTGTAGCCTGTACCTATCAATAAACTTGCTTGATATAAATGATAAAGTAATTTCTATTCGAAAGCATTTTAACTATCAAGCACGAATAATATCCACAGCATAACAATATTAACTCTACAATAAAGATCTAAAAACTCTCCACACAAGGCTTTTGAGTAGATAGGGTATTAGCGAGTTAAATTGAACTACGACAAAAGCGGTATGCGATTAGTGGGTAGGTAATCTTTATGTAACGCTATCCTGATTTCCATTATAAATATCATTGTTTCAGATCATATACAAGTTTTTTTCGCGTTGTCACTAATTGGCTGACTTGATTTAGCACAGATAGATCTTTCAATACCGCACTGACAGGCAAATACCACCAGTTGTTTTGCGCAAAATGCTGGCATTTAACTGCGTCTTTTTCTGTCATAATCAGCGGCTCTTGGTGAGGCGTCAGTATTTGTAACTCTTGTAGGGTATATTCACTATGATCATTAAAGGCTTTAGTCGCAATTAACCTAACTCCTTTATCTTGCAAGGAATTAAAAAAACGAGGAGGATGACCAATCCCGGCCATAGCAACTGCATTACCCAGCTCAGTAATGGCTTTTTTCTCACCTGTCTTTAGATTTACCGCGATTTCTCCCTCTAAACTCATCGCTATTTCATTCGCTTGACAATCACCACCATTGACAATAACCGCATTAACAGAATCAAGACGATGAGCGCGCTCTCTCATCGGCCCTGCGGGCAACCACCAGCCATTACCAAAACGCCGTTGTCCATCAATAACAACGATTTCATAATCTCGCTGTAGGGCATAATGCTGTAATCCATCATCAGTAATAATAATATCAAGATCATATTGCGCTAATAGCGCTTTGACTGCATCACTGCGAGAAGGTGCAACGGCAACAGGTACGCCAGTGCGATGATAAATTAAAACCGGTTCATCTCCTGCGACGGCCGGCTGTGTTTCTGGCGACAATAATAAAGGATATTGGTCTGATTTCCCGCCATAACCACGAGAAACAACCGCAGGTTTAAAGCCTTGTGCTTTTAATTGCTCAACAAGCCAAATCACCACTGGTGTTTTACCATTACCTCCCGCCGTTAAGTTACCCACAACAACAACAGGTACGGGGGATTTCCATGAGGATAACCAGCCTTGTTTATAGGCAAAACGCCTAAAAAGGCTGATCGCCCCATAGAGCCATGAAAAAGGCAATAAAAGAAGGTAACACCACGATTTACCAGACCAAATCCGCTCAATCATTTGCCAAATTGCATCCTGTGTAGCTGAGCATAAACGCCTTTTCGCTCAATTAAATCAAGATGAGCACCACGTTCAACAATTTCCCCATCTTCAATCACTAAAATTTCATCTGCTTTTTCAATGGTTGATAGACGGTGAGCAATCACTAATGATGTTCTATTTTTTTGCAGTTCATCAAGTGCAGCTTGAATTGCCCGCTCTGACTCAGTATCTAATGCTGAAGTTGCCTCATCTAAGATAAGAATAGGCGCATCACGCAATAGTGCCCTTGCAATGGCAATACGTTGACGCTGACCACCTGATAACAACACGCCATTTTCACCAATTTCAGTATCGAGACCATTATCTAATTTTTGGATAAAGTCCATAGCATGGGCCATTTTAGCCGCTTTCTCGATATCCTCACGGGTATATTGGTCTTCACAAGCATAAACAATATTGTTTGCTACCGTTTCATTAAACAGATGCACATTTTGTGAAACTAACGCAACCTGATTACGTAGTGATCTTAATGTGTAATCACGAATATCGTGACCATTGATCAAAATCTCCCCTTCGTTAACGTCATAAAAACGAGTGAGGAGGTTTGCAATAGTAGATTTACCTGAGCCTGAACGCCCTACTAGTGCCACTGTTTTCCCTTCAGGAATAGTGAAGGACAGATTTTTCAAAGCAGGTGTATCTTTGGTGATATATTGGAAAGTGACATTACGGAACTCAATATCACCTGTTGGTTTTTTCAGCTCAAGGGTGCCGGTATCTTTCTCTTGTTCCATATCAAGGATAGCAAATAATGTTTGGCAAGCAGCCATGCCTCGTTGGAATTGAGCATTAACGTTAGTTAATGATTTTAATGGGCGCATTAAAGCGACCATTGAAGAGAAGACCACCGTAATTGTCCCTGCTGTCAGGGTATCCATAATCTCAGGAAAACTGGCTGCATATAAAACAAAGGCTAAAGCAAAAGAAGCAATAAGCTGGATAATGGGATCTGATATAGAAGATGCCACCACCATACGCATACCTTGGCGACGAATATGGTTACTAACATGATTAAAGCGCTTATTCTCAACTTCTTGACCATTAAAAATTAAGACTTCTTTATGGCCTTTAAGCATTTGTTCAGCACTTGTTGTCACCTGCCCCATACTATTTTGGATACGCTTACTGATGGTTCTAAAGCGTGTTGATACCATTCTGATCACCACCGCCACAATAGGTGCGATCACAATCAAGATAAGTGATAACTGCCAGCTATAGTAGAACATCAAGCCAAATAAGCCGATGATATAAGCCCCTTCACGGACAACAGTGATCAAAGCCCCTGATGAAGATGAAGCGACCTGTTCTGAATCATAGGTAATACGTGATAATAACGTACCTGTAGATTGCTGATCAAAAAAGCTCACCGGCATTCCCATAATATGAGAAAACAGCCGACGGCGCATATTCATCACGACTTTTCCTGATACCCAAGAAAGGCAGTAACTAGAAATAAAGTTAGATATACCACGCAGAACTATCAGGCCAATAACGGCTAAAGGCATCCATTTTAATACATCATTACTTGCTTTACCGAAGCCTTCATCAAGCAGAGGTTTCAATAAAGAGATCATAAATGCATCAACACCCGCATTTATGATTAATGCGCCTGCTGCAGCAAACAACCCCGCTTTAAAGATCCGAATCATCGGCCATAAGCGTCGGAATGTTTGCCACGTTGATAGGTCTATATCATTCATATATATTACCAAACTTTTAATAAATAGCGGGCTATTCTACTCGGGAAACGTCAAAACACCAAACCACTGATGATACCAACGAGGTAAAATATCTCGTCTATAGGTGACTACATCAATCTTTCCGTGTTTAAACTCGATAGAAATTTGCCCATTTATCGATGTTGTTAGCCAATCAATGGCCTCTTTTTTATAACGGTTATGTACTTTATCAGAAGGTAAACGCCAAGGGCTATAACGTGCAGCAGAAACTAGTGCATATTTTGGTGATATTGCTTGAATAAACGCCAATGTGGATGATGTTTGGCTACCATGATGAGGAACTTGTAAAATATCCGCTTTTAAATAGGCTTTTTTCCTTCTCAGTAATTGTGCTTCCCCCTCTTTTTCCAGATCGCCTGTTAATAAAATAACACTGTTACCATCCGTTAATGAAATCACACAAGAATCATTATTTTTAGGTGAGCGAGATAATGTCAGCGGCCAGAGCGCGTTGAAAGTAAGGTCTTTCCATTGCCATACTCCCCCTTGTAAGCACGGTAAATGTTGGGGATTGTCAAAGCTACTACGGATAGTTAACTTGGGATAAGCACGTAATAAGTCGTCAATACCACCGGTATGATCAAGGTGATCATGGCTAATTATCATGGCAACAGGCTGTAATCGATGATGCGTTAGATAGGGAATAATAACATTTTTAGCAATAGTGCCACCACTTTTCCAACGTATCCCTGTGTCATAGATAACCGCTTCTCCCTCTTTTTCAAGAATAATAGCTAAACCATGTCCAACATCTAACATGGTTATTCGCCAATCATAACGTTTAGAGAAAGACAGTTCACAATATAAAAAAGTAGCAATAGTGATCAAAATAATCACATGATGACGCCACCAGCTCATTTTGATAACTAAAAGAGTCATAATACCGCTTAATGCAAATAACCAGGGGACAGCGCCACAGGGTTGCCAATACGCAAGAAAATAAGGCGCACAGAAAAATGCCCAATTGATAGACTGATCAACCCATGACCAAATAATAGGTTGTATAACAGGTAAAAAGGCAGTAAATAGCCCACACATAATAAGTGGTACGGTAATAAACGAAATAATAGGTACAGCCCATAAATTAACAAGCAAACTAAAAAGATTACCACCACCAAATAAGTAGTATTGAAAGGGTAATAAGATGATCAATAGCCCTAGTTGCAAATGAATGAGTCTAATAACAAACCAACGTTTTTGCTGGCTAAATCTTTTATTTAATGGATAGAGCCAATACCAAACAATGATGGCAAATACCGCAGAAAAGGATAACCAAAAACTAGCGGATAATATGGCGAGCGGATCAAGCAATAAAATCACTGCTGCACTCCAAATCGCCCACTGCCAAGGTAAAAAAAGTCCACTACGCCAATGGAGTAAAACCCAAATAGTTAGGCCTATTATCGCTCTGGTTGCGGGGATCCCCCATCCTGATAAAGCCGCATAAAAAACACCACAACCTAAACTAATAACCAAAGGAAATTGTGGGTTAATCCATTGCGTTGGGAAAAGATATTGTACTCCTCTCGCCATCAGCCAACCAAACAGAGCAGCAAGGCCAATATGCAGCCCTGAAATCACAATAAGGTGCGAAATACCTGTTTTCATATAAAGTATTTTATTTTCGGCAGAAATACCTCGTTTATCACCTAACACTAATGCTGTGATTTCACCACTATTTTTTGTGGCTTGCCAATAAGATGAAAGATAGTGAATAAATTGAGTATAAATAGGAAGGTGAGAATTCGTTAATGTGGCTGATAATATTTTTCCTGACAATGTTTCTCTTACTGAAACGGCATATTTTTGGCTGTCAAATCCTCCCTCATTTAAATAACCATGTACTGCACGAAAGTGAATTTTAAACAGCCATGTTTGCCCGACTACGACATTTTTAGGCGGATGACGCCAATATATATTGGCATAGAGTTTAGCAGAAAAGAGATGCTGTTTAGGAATAGCAACTTTAATCATTATATTGCTATCCGGCAAGCGACGATATTCTAGAATTGCGCTTTCTATTGTGGCAATGGTGTCAGCAAGTTGAGAGGTTTTGACCATTAAAGAGGAGGCAGTACTGTTTGCATAGCACCAAAAACAGAGTAATAGCAACAAAAAACGTAAGTATGAAAAAGGAATTAAATATAACAATATCCCTACGATAATCAGTGTATAACTCAGGGATAAACTCAGTGTTTCACGTTGAATAAGTAAAGGTAAGCAACTTAATATAATGATAACGGCAAGATAATCTATATTAAGAGGTTTTAGCCCTAGCATTGCAATATATTTAGCATATAGATAATGCCATTTTATTAACGCTATTTTATTTCTATAAATATATTTTATCTTGACTAATAAAATCATATTTTACATCCATGTAATTAATTTTTCCTTGTAATATCATGCTGTTAAATTGTTATCTAAGATAGTTAAAATCGTATTTTTTTCGAACTCTCTTTTAATAAAAACTTTCGTTTTAAGCGCATACACTATTTTTTGCGAAGTTGTTCTAAAAAGTGATGGAATAACGGCAAATATCAAAATTAACTCAAGCCAAATAGATAAAGATCACGTAAGGTAAGCCCAATGTCTTACAACAATCGCTAATAAAGAGAATATAGAGAAGTGATAAAGAATATAGAGAATAGAGAATAGAGAATAGAGAATAGAGAATAGAACGTAACTTAATACCAACCGATAACCAATAAAAAACGGCACCGAAGCACCGTTTTTGAAAAAGTTTACTAACTTTATGCCTATTTGATAGGAAACTATTATTCCGTATAAATATTTACACGGTCACGTAACTCTTTACCTGGCTTAAAGTGTGGAACGTATTTACCTTCCAGCTCTACCTTATCACCAGTTTTCGGGTTACGACCCGTACGCGGCGCACGGTAGTGTAGAGAAAAACTGCCGAATCCGCGGACTTCGATACGCTCACCATCAGCCAAAGTATCAGCCATATGATCAAGCATTTCTTTTACAGCTTCTTCAACCGTCTTAGCCGAAAGATGAGATTGTAGGCCTGCAAGTCTCTCGATTAACTCAGACTTGGTCATATTACCTCCCTAGACTACCGATAAATAGGCAACGACTCTCGTTGCCTTCCGTTAATAACTTAAATTATTCGCCTTTAGCTGCTTTGAAAGCTTCAGCCATAGCGTTGTTTGAAAAACCAGCTTCTTCTTTGTTGTTTACAGAAGCGATAGCGTCTTTCTCATCTGCTTCGTCTTTAGCACGAACAGACAGGTTGATAACGCGGTTTTTACGGTCAACACCAGTGTATTTAGCTTCTACAGCATCGCCAACATTCAGAACCAGAGTTGCATCTTCAACGCGGTCACGTGAAGCTTCTGAAGCACGTAGGTAACCTTCAACGCCGTCAGCTAATTCTACAGTTGCGCCTTTAGCATCAACAGCAGTTACTTTACCAGAAACAATAGCACCTTTTTTGTGAGCAGACAGGTAATTATTGAATGGATCTTCTGATAATTGTTTAACGCCCAGAGAGATACGCTCACGCTCAGCGTCAACTTGCAGTACTACTGCAGCGATTTCGTCGCCTTTTTTGTACTCACGAACAGCTTCTTCACCTGCAACATTCCAAGAAATGTCAGATAAGTGAACCAGACCGTCAATACCACCGTCTAAGCCGATGAAGATACCGAAGTCAGTGATAGACTTGATTTTACCTTCAACACGGTCGTTTTTGTTGTGAGTTTCTGCGAATTGCTGCCATGGATTTGCTTTACACTGTTTCAGACCCAGTGAAATACGACGACGTTCTTCATCGATGTCAAGAACCATAACTTCAACAACATCACCAACGTTAACAACTTTAGATGGGTGAATGTTTTTGTTAGTCCAATCCATTTCAGAAACGTGTACCAGACCTTCAACGCCTTCTTCGATTTCTACGAAGCAACCATAGTCAGTCAGGTTAGTTACACGACCAGTCAGTTTAGTACCTTCTGGATAACGTTTAGCGATAGCTACCCATGGATCTTCGCCCAGTTGTTTCAGACCTAATGATACGCGAGTACGCTCACGGTCGAATTTCAGGACTTTAACAGTGATTTCGTCGCCAACATTGACAATTTCGCTTGGGTGTTTAACACGTTTCCAAGCCATATCAGTGATGTGCAGTAAGCCGTCAACACCGCCCAGATCAACGAATGCACCGTAGTCAGTAAGGTTCTTAACGATACCTTTAACTTCCATGCCTTCTTGCAGGTTTTCTAACAGTTGATCACGTTCTGCGCTGTTCTCAGATTCGATAACCGCACGACGAGACACAACAACGTTGTTACGTTTTTGGTCTAATTTGATGACTTTGAACTCAAGCTCTTTGTTTTCCAGATGAGTTGTATCGCGAACTGGGCGAACGTCTACCAGTGAACCCGGTAAGAACGCACGAATGCCGTTCAGTTCAACAGTGAAACCACCTTTAACTTTACCGTTGATGATACCAACAACAGTTTCGTTTTCTTCGTAAGCTTTTTCCAGCATCAGCCACGCTTCGTGACGTTTAGCTTTCTCACGAGACAGAACGGTTTCACCGAAGCCATCTTCAACCGCGTCCAGAGCAACGTCAATTTCGTCACCCACTTGGATTTCTAATTCGCCTTGCGCGTTTTTGAATTGTTCTACAGGAATCGCAGATTCTGATTTCAGACCTGCATCAACCAGAACAACGTCTTTATCGATAGCAACAACAACGCCACGAACGATTGCACCTGGACGAGTTTCGATTGTTTTTAGGGATTCTTCAAAGAGTTGAGCAAAAGATTCTGTCATGTTAATGATCTTCAAGTAAATTTAATTAACGTCCATTTAGCATCCGGCCGAATGGGGTTGTTTCACATACCTCGTTACATCCTTTGTGACAAGGTCATCGGGCATTATTGTGTATTCATTAACACGTCAACCCGATTTTAATAATTACCTAGTATAAACGAAATAAAAACGAATTACGCTGTTAATTGCAGATTTTTTTCGCATAAGCTAACGATTTTTCAATAACTTCATCAATAGATAAGCTTGTTGAATCGAGAATTAATGCATCTTTTGCCGCAACCAAAGGCGCTACTGCGCGATTTCTATCACGATAATCACGCTCTTTTATCTCGGATAAAAGGCGTTCAAAGTTAACATTAAAGCCTTTCTCCTGCAACTGTAACATGCGACGACGTGCACGCTCTTGCGCACTGGCATCAAGAAATATCTTTACTTGCGCATCAGGAAAAACGATTGTGCCCATATCTCGGCCATCAGCAATTAATCCCGGTGCAGTACGAAATGCACGCTGACGGCGTAATAATGCTTCTCTTACGCGAGGAAACGTTGCTGCTTGTGACGCTGTGTTGCCAACGGTTTCAGTACGAATTTCGGTTGAAACATCTTCACCTTCCAGAATAACACTTAATCCATTTTCATTAGGAATAAAGCGCACATCCAAATTCGCCGCTAAAGGCACTAATGCATCTTCTGATGTAATGTCCACATGATGATGTAATGCTGCTAATGCTAATACACGGTAAATAGCACCGGAATCAAGTAAATGCCAACCAAAGGCTTTTGCTAATGCTTGACACAATGTTCCTTTACCTGCTCCGCTAGGCCCATCAACAGTAATTACAGGGACGATAACCGCCATGAGTTTCTCCTTTTCATGGGCACTGTTTTTCTATATTTACTGCCGTGAACCTATGGCGTTCTACAACATAAGCTCTAAACAGAGAAAAACAGTATTAATATATTGCGCGTCATTATACGCATACTCTCTAGAGGAGGAAACAAGCAGTTAAAAACAAGCTGTGCTTTTTAAAGATAATTTTTTATTAATCTACTTATTTATAGAATAAAAACACGCTTAAATTAAGAAAATCGATAGTATCGTACTAGAGAAAAGCCAATACTATCGATTTAATTGATGCTATTTTAATTAAACTTTTGCATGAGAAATACTTGCTAGTTTTTCAAAATAGTCAGGGAATGTTTTTGCCGTACAGCCAGGATCAAGAATAGTAATCGGCGTGTTAGACAATGCCACAAGTGAAAAACACATAGCTATCCGGTGATCATTATAGGTTTTTATTTCAGCCGTCGTTAACTGTTTAGGCGGTATCACAGTTAAGTAGTCGCGACCTTCATCAACCATCGCACCAACTTTACGTAATTCTGTCGCCATGGCAGATAGACGGTCAGTCTCTTTTACCCGCCAGTTATAGATATTACGGATAGTCGTTTCACCCTCAGCAAAAAGCGCTGTCGTAGCAATCGTCATTGCCGCATCAGGAATAGTATTCATATCCATATCTATCCCTTTTAACTTGCCACGTTCACACTCTATATAATCGTCACCCCAACGTATTGTAGCCCCCATTTTTTCAAGCACAGACGCAAAATGGATATCACCTTGCAAGCTATTTTTACCAATGCCGGTTACTCGCACGATCCCTCCTTTAATGGCGGCTGCCGCCAAAAAATAAGAGGCAGAAGATGCATCGCCTTCAACCAAATATTTACCCGGAGATTGATATTGTTGACCACCTTTAATCATAAAACGCTGATAGTTTTGATTTTCAATTTCTCCACCAAAAGTGTTAATCAAGGCTAACGTGATATCAATATAAGGTTTAGAGACTAATTCACCTTTAATGGTAATAGTGGTGTCTTGCTGAGCTAAAGGCGCCATCATTAGTAATGCGGTCAGAAATTGGCTGGAAACGGTGCCATCAACATCAACACTCCCGCCCGAAAATCCCCCACAAACACGTAGTGGCGGATAGTCCGTTTGTTCAAGATAATCAATTTTTGCCCCCCCTTGACGTAACGCATCCACTAAATGACCAATAGGACGCTCTTTCATACGAGGCTCACCCGTAAGAACAATATCGTGCTCTCCGAGGCTTAAAGCTGCCGCCAATGGGCGCATCGCTGTTCCTGCATTGCCTAAAAAAAGCTCAAGTGGCTGCTGGGGATGAAAAGAACCTGCTAACCCTTCAATATCACATACCGTATTATTATTTGATAATTGATATTGTACCCCTAAGGCGGTTAGCGCATTGAGCATATGACGAATATCATCACTATCTAATAAATTAGTTAAACGCGTTTTTCCCTTGGCTAAAGCTGCCAATAAAAGTGCACGGTTAGAGACACTTTTTGATCCGGGTAAATTGATAGTGCCTTCAATATGTACGATGGGTTGTAATGTCAACGATTCCATAAACAGGTAAAAGCTCCGCTAGATAAGTCAAAATAGGTAGAGACGCTGTGTAATAATGTCAAATAGTATGATTATCGTAATTAATATTTATCTATTTGCCATATTGGCACAGAGATAACAGTTATTGGCTCTCTGTGCTTTAATTATCAGAAAACCTGCCAATAAGGCAGGTTTTGCAGCAGTGAAAAGGTAACCATTAAGCGTGGCGACGCTCAAAATCAGCCATAAAATCAACTAATGCTTGTACACCAGCAAAAGGCATTGCGTTATAAATAGATGCTCGCATACCGCCTGAAACACGGTGCCCTTTCAGCGCAACTAATCCTTGCTCTTCAGCTTCTTTTAAGAAAACCGCATCTAAAGCAGGAGAAGACATTTGGAAAGGTACGTTCATCAAAGAGCGGTTTTCTGTTGCAATACGGTTAATATAGAAATCACTGTTATCAATCGCACTATAAAGCAGTGTCGCTTTCTCATAATTGCGTTTTGCTATCTCTTGCAAGCCACCTTGCTCTTTTAACCATTTAAACACCATGCCTGATAAGTACCAAGCAAAAGTCGGCGGTGTATTAAACATGGAGTCATTTTCAGCCAGTACTGTGTAATCAAATACTGAAGGGGTTTCTTTACGTGCTTTACCCAGTAAATCTTCGCGAATAATTACCAATGTTAACCCCGCAGGACCAATATTTTTTTGTGCTCCAGCGTAAATCATGCCAAAACGGCTAACATCAAGTGGCTGAGATAAAATAGCGGAAGAGTAGTCGGCAATAACAATTTTTTTATCATCAAAATCCGGCTCTTCGTGGATAGCAATCCCATCGATAGTCTCATTTGGGCAATAATGCACATAGGCTGCATTATCACTTAATTGCCACTCTTTCATTGGTTTAACCGCGATTTTACCGTCAATTTCTGTCTTTATTTTAATGATATTAGGTGAACAATATTTTTCCGCTTCATCGGCAGCACTTTTAGCCCAATATCCTCCATCGATATAATCAGCGGTGGTTTTCTCACCTAATAAATTAAGCGGTAATGCCGCAAAATGACCACGAGCGCCACCATGACAGAACAGAATTTTATAATTTTCTGGTACATTGAGTAGATCCCGTAGATCTTGCTCTGCCTGATGGGCAACCTCCAAAAATTCTTTACTGCGGTGGCTGATCTCCATAACAGAACGCCCTAATCCGTGCCAGTTGCATAATTCTAATTCTGCACGACGAAGAACTTCTGCCGGTAACATGGCCGGACCTGCACTAAAGTTATATACCTGACTCATTCAAATTCACCCTATCTGAATATGTTTTGACAAAACGACCTCTATCGGTTGTATCATTCTCCTCTAATTGGCGCAATGACTTTTGTAAACTTACGTATTATGTGTAGCACACAAAAATAATCGTTAGGAGTATTTTATGTCGGGGAGTCAGTATAAAAAGGAAGATGCGAGCTGGGGAATGCTACTTAAAGGACGAAATAGTCTAAAATCACTCGCTTTAGCAGGGGGAGTGGCATTACATGCTATTAATGTCTATATCACCATTACCACCCTACCTTCTATTGTTCGTGATATCGGGGGGCTTAATTTATATGCATGGAATACCACCGTTTTTATTTTGGCATCCATTCTCTCTTCGGCGCTAACTTCTCGTTTATTAATTTTGCTCGCGCCACGTAATAGCTACTTATTTGCCACACTCTGCTTTTTAGTCGGCTCTATTATCTGTGCTACCGCCCCTTCAATGCCAATCTTGTTGGTTGGCCGATTTATTCAAGGTGCGGGAGGCGGGATGTTACTGGCTTTAGCTTATTCATTGGTCAGGGTGATGTTTCCGCAACCATTATGGTCTCGAGCTATGGCGTTAATGTCCAGTATGTGGGGAATATCAACGTTGCTGGGTCCCGCATTAGGAGGAATATTTGCAGAATATAATATTTGGCGGGGTGCTTTTTGGTCTATTCTTTGTGTAGGCATTCCTTATGCTATTCTACTGTTTACTATCCTTCCTAAGGAAAACAGTGCTGATATTGCTAACAAAAAAACATCACTTCCCTACCTACAACTTACCTTATTAATATTAGCAGTGTTATCTATCTCAATCGGTAGCTTGTATCACGTTACGCTATATCATATTTTATCTTTTCTATTAGCAATTATTTTTATCTTATTATTAATTTATATCGATAAGAGATCTCATGATGGGCTTTTTCCTAAAGGAACATTCTCTTTCTCAGCCCCACTATCCCCTATTTATCTGACTATGGCATTGCTAGGAATAAGTGTTCAGACAGAAGTGTTTGTGCCCTATTTTTTACAAATGATCCATGGCATTACTCCGTTACTTTCCGGTTATTTAGCTGCTTTAGTCGGTGCTGGTTGGTCTTTTTCGGCTATTATCTCTTCATCTCAACCAAGCAGTATTGCTCAGCGTCTTATGCGTATCGGCCCTGCCATTAACTTTACTGCCATAATTGTTCTTGGCTTATTAATTTCAAATTATCTTCTTTTACCTTATGGGCAAGTGATTATTATTTGTCTAGCCCTCTTTTTTACAGGTGCAGGAATTGGCATGGCTTGGCCTCATTATCTCACTCGTGTATTACAGGTTTCTCAAGGGGAAGAAGCGCAAAAAGCGGCGACGTCAATCACCACTATTCAGCTATTTTCAACCGCTGTAGGTGCTGCCATTTCAGGTACTGTTGTAAATATGGCAGGATTAACCAACCCCGGAGGTATTGCTGGCGCACAAAATGCAGCCCATTGGTTATTTATTGTATTTTCTATTACCCCACTGATTGCATTTATTACTGCAAAAATCGTTGTTTCCAATATAAGAAAACATTAATAACATATAACCCAAAAGGCTATTAAAAAAATAGCCTTTTTATTTTTTATAAATAAACGCCTTTTAAACCTGACTATCTTTATTTATGTTTTTAATATCGCTAAATTAGCCCTAAATAATATACAAGGGTAAACATATGAAATTAAGAAATGCAATAATAATTGGCGTAATATACACACCATCAATATGCCAGGCCGTAGAACAAACTAGCTATAAATATATTTCTATTAATCAAGACTCTTCAACAATAGTTAAACCTAATGAAATTAATCCTAAACAAGCAGAAATATTAATAGCACCAAAAAATCCCAAAGGCATTTCTCATAATAAATATGATACATTTGATGTAACTGATGCTGGCATTATTTTAAATAATAAAGAGGTTGCCGCTGAGACTATTATTAATGAAGTGGTTAATGGAGCAACGTCATTCTTAGCGGGGAATATCGCGGTAGCTGGCAATGCAGCTCATGTTGTTATAGCCAACCCAAATGGTATTGAATGCCATAATTGTAGTTTTTCGAATACATTACAAGAAACGTTAACAACAGGGAAACCTGTTATCAATAATAATAATGATGAATTAATCGGCTACCGCTTAGAAAAAGCTATCGCTCCTATAAATAAAGGATATAGGGGTGGAAAATCAATTGAACATATTGGAAAAATTGTATTCAGTAACAAAAATGACCGTAGTTCTAGTCATTCTTTTAATAAACTTAATATCATATCTAATAACATTAAGTTAGAAAACGGCTTTATATCTTCTAAAGGAGATATAAGTATTTACTCAGGTAAAAGAGATATAATAATTAAAGAAGGTGAAAGTATCTTAAAACAAGAATACGCCATGCGCTCAAATATAAAAAGAAACAATCTACCTAATCAGATAATATTAGGTGATAAAAATGGTGATCCTAAAAAACAAGGTTTAATCTCTTCTAAAAACATCATTATTAATGCTTCTGATACTACTATTTATAATTATGGTAGTTTAGAAAGTAGTAACCGTAGTAAAAATGCCATACAACTTAATCTAAATAAAACAATATTTAATAACCATGGATATATTCTCGCCAGAGGCGGATATTTAGATCTGCAAAATAAGTCTTTCTTCCACAATATGGAAAGTGGAACTATTGGCATGCAATATTGGCTTAATACTGGTAAAAATAACAATAACTATAGCGAGACATACATAGGGTTAATACCCAAAAATACTATTAGCCAAATGAAAAACTTAACTTTAGATATTAGTGAGGATAGTAATCTGATAAATGATGGTATTATCATGACAGAACGGTTACACACACGCGATAAGAATATAAGCAATATTCAAAATAATAGAGAAGATATCAAAATTTATACTAAGTTACGCAAAATTAAATAATATTTAACAAAGAAAACCATCTGCTATTTATCAGCAGATGGTTTTCTGATTTAACTAAAAAACAAAAAATTTAATTAATATTTTTCAAAGTTTTCTTGGATCGTGGCGGGATCTTGTGTTTCTGTCAAAGATAACTGTAATAACACTCTTGCTTTCTGTGGATTTAAACGTTCTGAAGCAATAAAGCCATATTTTGCATCATCTACTTCACCATTTTGTGTGGTAAATCCAACCGGAACACGACTTGAACGAACCACAACAACACCTTTTTTTACACCATCAGCTAAAGTATTTAAGATGTCAGAATATAAGTTACCATTGCCGACACCTGCACTAACAATACCTTTAAAGTGGTTATCTATAAACGCTTTAGCCGGTAAATCAGATGCATTAGCATAGTTATAAACAATACCTACTTTTGGTAATTCGGTTAATTTGCTGACATCAAAGGCAACTTTCTCAGCGCGCGGTGTTGCAGCAGTGTAATAGTGTACTTTACCATCATGAACATAACCTTGAGCACCTGCATTAATCGGCTGGAATGCTTGCACTTCTGTCGTATTCATTTTGACAACATCTTTACCACTGATCACTGAATTATTCATGGTAACTAATACACCACGATTTTCAGATGCTTTATCACTTGCCACCACCACGGCATTATAGAGGTTTAATGGACCATCAGCACCTAATGCTGTTGCTGGGCGCATTGCCCCTACCATCACCACCGGTTTTTTACATGCTGTGGTTAAGTCAAGAAAATAGGCGGTCTCTTCCATCGTATCTGTACCATGGGTTATCACAAAGCCGTCTGTTTTATCACAATCCGTATTAATTTTATTCGCCAGTTTTAACCACACTTGGTCGTTCATATCTTGCGAACCAATATTAACCACTTGCTCGCCTGTTAAGTTAGCCACTTTTTTTGCCTCAGGTACGGCATTAATCAATGTATCAATGCCTAATTTTCCTGCGGTGTAGCTTGAAGAAGTGGCAGAGTCACCACCCCCTGCGATGGTTCCCCCAGTTGCGAGGATTGTCACATTAGGTAAAGCAAAAACGGTACCACTAATTACGGTTAATAAGCTGGCTAGCAATGTTTTTCTTATCATTTTTTAATCCTTATGAGTCTATAAAATCGCGTCCAATTATGATGATTTATTATCAGTAATTCCGTGATAAATAGAACGAATTTATCAAAAGAACTAATATATTAGTGCATTAATGATAAGGAATGTTATTTAAAATCAACCGACACGAGAAATAATTAGTGCATTAGCGACGATTTCAGTATCATGTGCCCCTAACTATCACTCGTAAAATATTGATGAAACCTGCCATGTCACAAACATTTATTCCCGGCAAAGATGCCGCACTGGAAGACTCTATCGCTAGCTTTCAGCAAAAATTAACTCAGTTAGGTTTTAACATTGAAGAAGCTTCATGGTTAAATCCTGTTCCTAACGTTTGGTCTGTTCATATTCGTGATAAAGATTGTCCGTTATGTTTTACTAACGGCAAAGGTGCTACTAAAAAAGCAGCATTGGCTTCAGCATTAGGCGAATATTTTGAACGTCTCTCAACCAATTATTTCTTTTCTGATTTCTGGTTAGGTGCTGATATTGCAGAAGGTGAGTTTGTTCATTACCCAAATGAAAAATGGTTTCCACTGACAGATGATGATGCTGTACCTGAAGGCTTATTAGATGCACGTTTACGTCAATTTTACGATCCTGAAGGTGAGCTATGTGGCAGTGAACTGGTTGATTTACAATCAAGTAATTCAGAACGTGGTATTTGTGCCTTACCGTTTATTCGCCAATCAGATAAAACACCTGTATATATACCTGTTAATATCATTGCAAATCTTTATGCATCTAATGGTATGTCAGCAGGAAATACGCAAAATGAAGCTCGAGTGCAAGGGCTTTCTGAAGTGTTTGAACGCTATGTCAAAAATAGAATTATCAGCGAAAGAATTAGCTTGCCTAAAATCCCCCATGAAGTTTTAGCTCGTTATCCTGCTGTTATTGAAGCTATTACGACATTAGAAAAAGAAGGCTTCCCTATTTTTAGTTTTGATGCATCTTTAGGGGGACAATTCCCCGTTATTTGCGTCGTGCTGTTTAACCCACAAAATGGGACTTGTTTCGCTTCTTTTGGTGCTCATCCCGATTTTGGTGTGGCATTAGAGCGTACTGTTACTGAGTTATTGCAAGGCCGTAGCCTTAAAGATCTCGATGTTTTCAATCCACCGAGTTTTGATGATGAAGAAGTCGGTGACCACACTAATCTTGAAACCCACTTTATCGACTCTAGTGGTTTAATTAGTTGGGATCTGTTTAAAAAAGATGCAGACTATCCATTTGTTGATTGGGATTTCAGTGGTTCAACCGAAGAAGAATTCCACACATTAATGTCACTGTGCCAGCAATGTGATGCGGAAGTGTATATTATGGATTATGACCATTTAGGGGTTTATGCTTGCCGTATTTTAGTCCCTGGCTTATCCGATATTTATCCTGCTGAAGATCTGCAACTAGCCAATAACATTATGGGTGTCCATTGGCGTGATACCATTCTTTCTTTACCAACAAGTCATGGCACAAAAGAAGAGTACCTCTCACTTATTGGTCAATTTGATGAAGATGGCTTAGATGACTTTACTCGTATCAGAGAAATGATTGGTATTGCACCGGGTAAAGATAATGGCTGGAGTCATTTACGTGTAGGTGAATTAAAATCAATGTTAGCACTCGCTGGTGGCGATTTAGAACAAGCATTAGTTTGGGTTGAGTGGACACAAGATTTCAACGCATCATTATTTACACCAGCGCGTCAAAATTATTATCGTTGCCTGCATAATCTTTTACTCCTACGTGAAGAGCATGATCGTGAGCCTGCACAATATATGGAGGCTTTTTCTCGTATGTATGGCGAGGAAACACTGCAAGCTGCATTAAATGCAATTGAAGGTAAACAACCTTTTTATGGCTTGCAACCCATTGATCCATCATTAGCGAATTTGCCTGTTCATCAATCTTTATTAGCCGCGTATGAAAAATTACAACAAGCAAAACGTCAATCGAATAAATAACATTATTTTATTTAAGGTTATTTATTAAATAATTATTTTTAACTGATTAATAATCGCTTTGTTTAAAAT
>NZ_CAWQOK010000101.1:0-15544 GCF_963896075.1 Proteus sp. G4415 | reverse complement strand
TGCTTAAATCCTCAATAAAGCGTATCAATTTATAGTGGTTGTATGAAAAACAATCATTATCTTTCCGCTTAAACTTAGAACGTGAGGGTTGTCTAAATATGAAAAGACAGAAACGAGATCGTTTAGCTAGAGCATTATCGAAAGGTTACCAAGCCGGTATGCAAGGTCGTTCAAAAGAGCAGTGTCCCTATTTTGCCATTGATGCACGTTCACATTGGCTAGGAGGTTGGCGACAGGCCATGGAAGATCGTCCTGGGCTTGCAAAATAAATAACCCGTCGAGGTGATACTGCGGACACCTGTGTTATCGCAAATATTATCACCAAGATTTAATTGATAATCAAAAGAGGGTTATTTATGCATATTCCTATGAATAACTTGAACATAGGACAATTTGAATATAAATAACAACTGTGAATTGGAAATAAAAAGGTCTACCGCGGTAGGCCTTTTTATGTTGTAAAGTACGGTAGGGCGAAAACTTGCCAAGTACTCTTATCTGAGATACCACCATACCACCATAAAAGAAAAAGCCTAATCTCATCGAAGAGAATAGGCTCTTATCTATCTATGTGTAATATTGACTTAAAATGCTGAGGTATCTTTAAATAAGCCGACTTTTAAATCTTTGGCTTCATAAATCAGTTTACCATCAACATAAACTTCACCGTCAGCGATACCCATAATAAGCTTGCGATTGATAACACGTTTGAAATCAATTTTATAGGTGACTTTTTTGGCTGTTGGTAGAATTTGCCCAGTGAATTTCACTTCACCCACACCCAAAGCTCGGCCTTTACCTTCACCGCCTAACCAACCTAGGTAGAAACCTACCAGTTGCCACATTGCATCAAGCCCTAAACAACCCGGCATAACAGGATCATTGACAAAGTGGCAATCAAAAAACCATAAGTCTGGCTTGATATCGAATTCTGCTTCGATAAAGCCTTTATTATGGGAGCCGCCATCTTCAGTCATTTTAATGATGCGATCCATCATTAGCATATTACCTGAAGGCAGTGGTGGGCCATCTTGGCCAAATAATTCACCACGGCCTGAAGCAATGAGGTCTTCTTTAGAATAAGATTCGCGTTTATCAACCATTGTTTATATAGCCTTTATCAAGTGTAAGGTAACAGAATAGCTTACACTTGTACGCTGAACAACTCCGATCACTTGAAACAGAATTATCTGAATAAGCGCAGGAACCAAGGTAACTTAGGCCTATCCTGATTATTAGCTTGTGTTATTCGATCATGAATAACAGCTAACAAGTGTTCATTTGATTGTGGATTTTCACATTGTTCTTCGTAATAAGGCTGATGTGTTAGCAAAGTAATTGCTTCTGCAACATGGACAACCGGCCAAATATGGAACTTATTTTCTTTGACAGCTTGTATCACGCTATCGTTTAAAACAAGATGTCGCACGTTCGCCAGCGGTATAATAACCCCTTGTGATCCTGTTAATCCTCTTTGCTGACAGATATCAAAAAAGCCTTCAATTTTTTGATTAACACCACCAATAGGTTGTACCTGACCAAATTGATCTACGGCACCGGTTACGGCGATTTGTTGATCAATTGGGTGTTGTGACAATGTACTAATTAGCGCACATAATTCTGCTAGTGAGGCACTATCACCATCCACTTCACCGTAAGATTGTTCAAAAACGACGGAAGCACTAAAAGGTTGTGGCTGATCTAATCGTAATTCAGAATTTAAGTAGGCTTGCATAATCATCATGCCTTTTGCATGGATATTGCCACCTAATTCTGCTTTTCGTTCAATATCGACCAATTCGCCATCACCAATATGAGCCACACAGGTAATACGAGTTGGCTCGCCAATTAGATCGGGATAACCGGGATAATCTAAGACAGAAAGACCGTTTATTTGGCCTACCATTTCACCTTCAGTGTGAATAGTGACTTGGCCTTGTAATATTTCATCACGGCTTCGTTCTAATAAGTAGCTATGTCGCCATAAACGATTTTCTTGCGCTTTTTTAAGCGCCTCAGCACCAAGATAAGCATCATGATTAAAACGTATGGCATAACGCAATTGGCGTAATATGAATTCAAGATCGAGAGATAAGATAAGCTGATCTTCATGCTCTCTTGCGCCCTGAGTCAGTAATACTTGCCAAGCATCAGCAGATAATGAAGGAAGACGATATTTTTGGCAAAGTCCATTAACAAAACCACACCATTGGCTCAGGGCGGTTTCATCTTCTAAATACATATCGTATTCATATTCGCCATATAGTGCCGTACTGCTGATATTAGGCTCCATAAACTCAAGCTCTTCTAAGCTTAGGCGATCGCCCACTAAAATAACACGCAAGTGAAGGGGCATGGCTTCAATAGGCAAAGGAAGGGCTTGATGGTCATTCCACACTAACCATTCAAAGCGTTGCTCTTCAACCATCTTTTTCAGTCGGAACCACATTAAAGGTTGTGCTAAGAGCGTTTTAATGGATAAGACTAAAATACCACCATTGACTTTATGCAACAGTCCTGGGTTAACGAGGAGCTTATCTTTATGATAATAAAATGAACCAAAAAGTTGTTCTGGCTCTATCCATTGGCAACAAGCAATAGATTCTGATGATGAAAATGAGCCTTCTACATTTTCTTGCCAATAAATTTGGTTAGATTCAGCTTGATAGGCACCTACAACAGGATAAGTTTTTATCTCTGTTTGTTGTAATGTATCAGCGAGTGTTTCGAAATAAGCAGTAGAATCTTCTGCTTTTAACAGCATAAATTGGCCTGCTTCTGCATTATTTAGCCACTGTAAGCTTTCATACAAGCGAGGTTGAACCTCACGAAGTGAAGATGCAGGCAATTGCGATGCTGTTTGAAAGAAAGTCTGGTAGGAGGCGTAATCTGGGCGTAACGCCTGCCATTCTAATTCGTTGTTTTTCAAGGTTACCGTTTTTATTATTGAGTAGTGAACATGGAAGTTAACATAAAGCGTTAATAGCTGGTATCTATCCTGCAATAAGACAGCTATTGACAGTTATATTATGTCTATACTTTTGGCCGGGAATATACATTGCCATTATTTTTGCTATAACCTATTAAATTGAATGTATTGTTTTATTATAGCGACGCACGATTCTATCACAACGTGGTTAGAAAACTATCCCTTCTGACATTTGGCGGTGGGAGGTAACAAAAGCTACTTATCTTTTTTGGTGATAATTTAAGCAAAAATATTCGGTTTAAGGCAGTTTTTTGGCAAAATTGTTGATATGCTAGTATATAGTTACGTTGTCACGGTGATTTGTATGAAATATCAACAGTTAGAAAATCTAGAATGTGGCTGGAAGTGGGCTTATTTGGTAAAAAAACATCGCGAAGGTGAATTAATCACCCGTTATGTCGAAAAGAGCGCCGCCGATGAAGTGGTTGAGCAACTATTACGTCTTGAGTCTCAACCATTAAAAGTCCTTGAATGGATCAATTTACATATGAACCCTGAGTTATCGAATAGAATGAAGCAAACTATTCGTGCTCGAAGAAAGCGTTATTTTAATGCTGAACATCAGCATACGCGTAAAAAATCTATCGATTTAACTTTTAAAGTTTGGCAACGCCTATCAGCACTATCTCAGCGCCGAGGTTTGACATTATCAGAAACGATTGTCCAGCTTATCGAAGATGCGGAGCGAAAAGAGCAATATGCACTAAAAGTACATAACCTAAAAGATGGCCTAATTGAGTTACTAGAACGAGACAAACAGAAAAAAGAGTAGATGACAATAGCGTTGTTTATTATCGAGAGATCATCAGTATAGCGTTAACTTAAGAGGTATAGAGAATATCTCTGCTAATTATTTAAAGTCATCATCAAAAGAAAAACCCTGCCGAAGCAGGGTTTTTTTAGAATTCATTACAGTAGATGTCTCTACTATTTGAATTATTGACCAGGTTGAACAACAACTTCAGTTGTACCTTGGATTTCGATTTCTACACGACGGTCTGGCGCTAAGCAATCGATCAGAGCTGCACGAGCTTTGATGTTGTCACAAGTGTTGCCAGTTACTGGGTTTTCTTTACCACGACCTTCTGCAGAGATGCTGTTTGCAGGAATACCTTTAGATACCAGGTAATCAACTACAGATTGAGCACGTTTTTCTGACAGAGGCAGGTTGTAGTTTTGAGAACCGATACGGTCAGTGTAACCGATAACTACGACACGACCTTGAGTTGGGTCGATGTTAGCTAATTCATTGTACAGACCATTCAGTGCTTCTTGACCTTCAGCTTTCAGAGAAGATTTGTTGTAGTTGAACAGAACGTCTGAACGCAGAGTAAAGGTTTTGTTCTCAACAACTGGAGCTGGAGCAACTACTGGAGCTGGCTCAACAACTGGAGCTGGAGTTTCTTGGTTGAAACGGTAAGCAACACCAACACTCAGCATACCATTGTCTGGACGAGCGTTCAGAGTACCTTTATCACCGATGTTGTTGATCCACTGATACTCAAGACGAGTAGCAATGTTAGGAGTGATCGCGTATTCAGTACCTAATGCGAATACTGGAGAAACGCCAGTATCATTTTCAGAGAAACGTTTTTGAGTTCCTGCTGAAGTTGCATTAATAGTTGCAGTTGAATCTGCACGCCATACCATACCACCTAAACGTGTATAAACGTCTAAGTCATCCATTACTGGATAGCTTAATTTAGTGGTTAATTGGATACCTTGAGCTTTGAATGCACCGTTGTTGTATGAACCTTTATAAGCCATACGACCTAACCAGTCATAACCCAGTTCAAAACCTAAGTATTGGTTGTACTGATAACCAGCAAATGCACCAGCACCAATTTGGTCTTTGTGTGTGCTACCGTTACCGATATTCACGCCGTCCCAATTGTTACCAGTACTTTGATACTGAGACCAACCTAATTTACCACCGGTATACCAAGTATTGTCTTTTGGAGCTGCTTGCGCTGCAGTTGCGAAAGCTGCCACTGCCACTGCTAATGCGATAGCTGTCTTTTTCATTTTACGCCTCGTTATCATCCAAGTTAGGCATTTGGCTTTAAGCCTTATTATTTGCCCTTGGTTAAATTATTGTTAGGAATTCGATGCTTTCATCAAATGATGATCCCCAAAAACGGGATTTAAAGCATAACCTTAACGATATAAAGTCTACAATGAACTTAAAAAGTTACAAGTATCCCTTTAAAATTCGACTTAAAATTTTAAAAAGATCGGCCGTTATTCACAATAAGAATTATTCTATATTTTTGTTAAATTTCTTGTAACCATATGATTTAAGTTACAATTGATTATGACTTATCTTAAATGATAATGTTGCGTTATGAGTATTAGGAAAACTCTTAAATTTCACTAATGGTAGTGATTTGAATGAATTTTTATCGAGTTTAAATGTCGTTTAGAGGAATTATTGTTTTCTATTTGGATATGATTACTGTTTTGTTGTCGCATGATAAAACCTAACGCTTTACCGATGCTGGCAGCATATTCTAATCTTTTCATCTCTTCTGACGATATTTCTGGTAACCAACCCAATACTACACTGTAGTTTCCACTTAGTAGCGCTTTCTCCATTAATTCCACAGTATTAATTGAATCAACATGATTGAGTTGAATGATTTTATTCAGGGGTAAGCCGGTTTCTTTTAACCAACTACGATTTAATTTTTGTTGTGGACTTAACCACAGTAACCAACGTGATTCATGGCTATACTGTTTTAACAGAGGTAGTAAGATGTGGTTAATCATCAAGGGATTTTGGTAAAGCAGTTCACTTACCATGCCTTGTCTATTATCGGGCATTGTTGTTGTAATTGCATCGGAGGCCATAGAGAGAGGTAATACCTCAGTAGAGATCTCTTGGAAAAGGCCATTTTGTCTTGCCAAAGATGATGTTGAGAGTTTCATATTTACCTCGTTCAATATGTACTGTATGTATATACAGTATACCTGAGTTTCACTTAAATCAAGATCAATTTTTTGAAAGTTGCTCTCAAAATTTATGTAAATTCATATTTTTGAGCGGGTAACTATTGGCAAAAAAAGGACATTTATTTATTGTCTTAACCATCAAGAATACAGTCATATATTTGAATTTTAAGATAAAAAATATTTTTTGTGGTTTGGAGAACTGATGTCAATTTTACCTGAGCAAAGGAAGGCTCATTTATTATCGCGCGTAGCGGAATATGGAAAGTTAAGTAAGAAGTCTCAATTCGGCGGTTATAGCTTAATGGTTGATGAGGTTATCTTTGCGATTACTGCTGATAATGAATTTTATTTAAAAGGGAGTGGTTTTGTTGAAACACTCTATAAAGCAAACAACATGGATGCATACGTCTATCTAAAAAAAGGTATCCCCATTACATTGCGCTATTATCGTATTACGCAAGCAATATGGCATAATAGCGCTAAGCTCAATCAATATATCGATTTTGCATATCACTATAGTACTCAGGAGTTTTTAGGGCAGCAAAAGCAGCCTCGTCGTATCAAAGATTTACCCAATTTGGGCATAGCATTAGAGAAAAAGCTGAATCAAGTTGGGATTAACCGTATCGAGGAATTACGTACGATCGGTGCGAAGGCATGTTATTTAAAACTGATTGCGCAACCTAAGCAAGGAAATAGCGACTTATTGCTTGCGTTAGCAGGTGCTATTGTTGGCTGTCATCGCTCTGTGTTACCTAGTCAATTAAAAATGGAATTGTTAAATTGGTATAAAGAGTTATCCGTTAAATCCTATTAAACTACAGTACTCGGACTTGAGTACTGTAGAATGAACAGGAATAACGGAATAAGAGCAAACTTAAGCCAATAGAGTCTGTTATTTTCTCTAATTTCTATTAGAACATTAGAGAAAATAACTTTTTATCCATTAAGCTGTAGCTAATTTATCTTTATCGCTTTGCCATTCTGTTTGCTCAATTAGCTCAATGCAATTGACAATTTGTGGCAGTAAATCCAGTAACAAGCGTATTTGCGTTAACACTAATTGAATACGGGCGTTATCTGAACTTGGTTGTGCATTAACACGTGCGATAAGTTGATCGTGAGATTGTATAAAATCATTATCTTGTGGTTTTTTACGTCTTAACGCTGAATCAATATAACAGACAGTATCATTAAGCAGGGTGAGTACCGCTTCATCTTCAATTTTGCAACGATGAACACCTAACGCTGAAATATAGCTCAGTAAAGTATGATTTAAACAAAGTAATTTAAATGCTTCTTCTTGAGAGGTTTGAAAGCTTTTAGGCTCTGATGACATGTTAGAAATTAAAGATGCTAACTCACCATCACTGCTATGTGCATTACGACGTGCAATACGATAATTAACGCTATTATCTCTTCCTTGATAATACTGAATGAGGATCGCATCAAGATAGTAGCAGTTATTGGTCATGGTTTTTTGGATGAGCAATGGCAACTGACGGAACTTCCAATCCGGCCAAATAAAACTGACTGCAAACCAGGCAATAGCACAACCAATTAACGTATCAATGATCCGCGGTAGTGCGACATCATAGCCTTCACCTAATAAATTAAAACTTAATAAAACGAGTAGGGTAATAAACAAAGTGGCATGAGCGTATTGTACGGTTCGGAAAGCAAAAAAGAGCGTACCTGTCACAACAATAAGCACTAATTGACCTTCGATGGAAGGCACAAAATAGAGAATAGGGAAACCAATTAAAATACCAATAATAGTGCCACTGACCCGTAATGTTAATCGTCTACGTGTCGCATTATAGTTAGGCTGACAAACAAACAAACTGGTTAATAAAATCCAGTACCCTCGATGCAAATCAAAAAACTGGATGATCACATAACCTATACATAAGACAAGTGACATTCGTACCGCATGTCTAAATAGGGCTGATTTTGGTGTTAAGTGACCTTTTATTCTTAGCACAATATCTCGCCACCCAGTAAGCCCTTCATCAGATAACTGAGTTTCTTCTTTTTGGTCATGAGAGATTTGATATTGCTCTGTACTAATACTTTTTAATAAAGCATCGATGCCCTGTAAGTTTTGTAATAAATTATAGAGTGGCGCAATAATTTGTGGATCAGAAGTACTGTTTTTTACATTATTAAGTGCATTTTCTAAATGAGTGATTGCACGTTCAAAATGAGGATTATGTTGGTACTTTTTATGCCAAAGAATAGATTGAGCGACTTGTTCGCAGGCTCTTGCTTGCATTGACAGTAAGCGCTGAAAGCGGAAAAGGACATCACTGTGGCGTAATCTATCACTCAGTAATTGATATTGAATATGAGAAGAGCTGGCCCGTTCATGAATATCTTGAGCCACAAAGTAATAATGCAATGTGAAACGACTGCTACGCTGGCCCCTATCACCTTTTAAACGGCTTAGTAATGTTAGTTTAGTTTGGCTCATGGCCTCAATTAACTGATTATTAGCCAATGCCAAGTTATACAGTAATTGCTGTTGATCACCTTCAATATCGGGATCAAATAATGCGGCCTTGGCTTCTAGATAAGCGGAAAGCTGCTGATAATAACGCGTAAGGCTATCTTGAACGGGACGAATAGGGAAAAGTAGGTGACCAATTAAGGTAAGCAAATTATACCAAATCGCGCCTAAAAGGAGCCAAATAGGTTGTTCATGCCATTCTGGGAAAATCGGCATACCTAACATGGTATAAATAGCGATTAATAGCGCACCAAAGGCGATGGTAGCATAACGCTGACCCAAGGCGCCTAATAAAATAAACCCCCAAGTGGAGATAGCAAGACCACAAAAGAATAAAATAGGGTAAGGGTAGAGTAATCCGATAGATGTTGATGCTAATAAGAAACAACATAAGGTGATCACAAGGTTTCTTAAGCGGCCCACAAGCCTATCATCTAAGTCAGTTAATGCGGCTGCGACAACACCTAATGTAAGAGGTATAGTATATTTTGGTTCTTGTCCTAAAGCCCATGGAAATAAAGTCGTTCCCGTAAGTGCGATTATTATGCGAATATAATATAAAAAGTGGCTATTATAGATAAATCGGCGGGCGCCATTAAACAAATTGAACACAAAAAGCCCTTAAATAAACAAGATGGAGATAATTACCTCTTAGAATATAGGGTTTATTACAGATAAAAAAGAGTTTAACGACAGACTATTTGTTATTTATTGTAGGAATTACAGAATGGAACTGAAATCAACCCCAATGGGACAACGTTTAGCTCAGCATCCTTATAACAGGGTAAAATTGTTAAATGCGGGTATTGAGGTCAGTGGTGAAAAGCATCAATATTTAATTCCTTTTAATGAATTGATCGACATTTTTTGTAAAAAAGGCATTGTGTGGGGAGAGTTAGAGTTTTTACTGCCCGACAATAAAGTGGTTCGTTTGCATGGAACGGACTGGGAAGAAACGCAACAATTTTACCGCTATCTTTATCAAACTTGGCAAATATGGAGCCAAGAGATGAGTGAGATAACGGCGCAAGTACTTGAAAAGCAACTCTCTTCTATCCAAGATATAATTCAAAGCGATAAATGGATAAAGCAAAACCAGTTAGCCGGTATTCAACAGGCAATCCAAGAAAGTTTTTCTGCTATTCCTCTTCCTCTGGAACGACTTGCTCAATTTGATAACTGTAAGGTGCATTATCAACGCTGTTTACAGTGGTTACAGCAAGGTAAGGCATTAATTGCGCAAGAAAATGAGCAATGGATCACCCGTATGTTGACAGAGCATGCGGAGTTTTTTACTACCATTGAAACATTGCCTTTAAATGAATCGCAATGTAAAGCCGTTATCAACGGTGAAGATAATATATTGGTATTAGCGGGTGCTGGTAGTGGTAAAACGTCGGTACTAGTGGCAAGAGCAGGGTGGTTGTTACGTCGTAAACTAGCAACCTCTGAACAAATTCTACTATTGGCTTTTGGACGTAAAGCCGCTGAAGAGATGAACCAACGTTTATCTGAGCGCTTAAACGCTGATATTACGGCGAAAACCTTTCATGCATTGGCATTATTTATTATCCAACAGTCAACTAAAAAACAACCCAAGATCAGCGAATTAGAAATCAATAGTGAAAAGAGAAGAACACTTTTGCTAACGCAGTGGCGTGAGCAGTGTCAGCAGAAAAAAGCACAAGCGAAAGGCTGGCGTGAGTGGTTATCTGAAGAGCTAGCATGGGAGATCCCTGATGGGGAATTTTGGCATGATAAAAAATTAGAAAATCAAGTTGCCGTAAGGTTAGAGCGGTGGATCAGTTTATTAAGAATGCAAGGTGGTAGCCAAAAAACAATGATTGATTCTGTGCCTGCAGAATATACGGATGCATTTAAAAAGTATTTAAAACTATTAGCACCACTGTTAAAGGCATGGAAAACCGCATTAAAAGAAGAGAATGCCATTGATTTTTCAGGGCTATTACATCAAGCCATTAATCTGATAGAAAAAGGGCGTTTCGTCAGTCCTTGGAAACATATTCTGGTGGATGAATTCCAAGATATTTCACCACTAAGAGCAGCACTATTAAATGCGTTAAAACAACAAAATACACAAACTTCATTATTTGCAGTTGGTGATGACTGGCAAGCTATTTATCGCTTTAGTGGGGCTGAATTATTACTAACAACAGCGTTTCATCAATCTTTTGGTGATGGTGCTGAGTGTGCATTAGATACCACTTATCGTTTTAATTCGACTATAGGTGACGTTGCCAATACATTTATTCAACAAAATCCTAATCAATTAGCTAAGCCTTTAAATAGCTTAACAAAAGGTAATAAAAAAGCTGTTGTATTATTGCCGGATGATCAATTAGAAAGTTTATTAAATAAAATGAGTGGTTATGTCAGTGACGATGAAACGATCCTTTTATTAGCGCGTTATCATTACTTACAACCTGATTTATTGAAAAAGGCGAAAACGCGCTGGCCCAAATTAAAATTACAGTTTATGACTTTTCATGCTTCAAAAGGTCAACAAGCTGATTATGTGATTATATTAGGTTTACAATCGGGTAAAGACGGATTTCCAGCTCCGGCAAGAGAGTCGATTATAGAAACCGCTTTATTACCCCCTGTTGAAGACTATCCTGATGCTGAAGAGCGCCGATTAATGTATGTGGCATTAACAAGAGCAAAAAAACAAGTATGGTTATTATTTAATAAACAACAACCATCTTGTTTTGTGTCAGAATTAAAATCTCAAGGTGTCCCTACGCAAAAAAAACCATAAGGCATTATTTTAAACGTTCTTTTAAATAACCTTCATAGTCGGGAATTTTAATTTTTGACTCTTGTGAAAAAAGAGGGGACGAAATAAGAAAATTAGCCGTCGCACGATTGGTTGCTACGGGAATATTCCAGACTGTTGCTAGGCGTAACAGCGCTTTCACATCTGGATCATGAGGAACGGCATTGAGTGGATCCCAAAAGAAAATAAGAATATCAATTTTCTTTTCTGCGATCATAGCACCAATTTGTTGATCACCTCCCATGGGGCCACTTAACATCTGAGTGACCTCTAATCCTGTATGGTGATTAACCAGATTTCCTGTTGTTCCTGTGGCAAATAACTTATGGTGAGAAAGCTGTTCACTGTTGTTTTTAACCCATTCAAGCAATGAGCTTTTACAGTGATCATGTGCAACTAACGCAATATTTTTTTCTGTGGCGAGTGTGCGGTCAATTTGTTCCATTTGCTACCTTTAAAAATAAATACAGTTATTATTCCAGTTGTCAACATACCTTTTTTTTATCTTACAAGCTATGAGCGGAACAAGATACTATGATGTATCATAAGATTTTCAATCTTCCTGCTGATAACGGAGCATATAAATGGTTGATTCAGAGATTTATGACATTCTAAGAAGTGTCAAAACAATTGCACTGGTTGGTGCAAGTCATAAAGAAGATCGCCCTAGTTATAAAGTCATGAAATTCTTATTAGAGCAAGGCTATGAGGTGATCCCCGTTAATCCGGGTATGGCAGGGGAAACAATATTAGGCCAGCAATGTTATGGTCATTTGCAAGATATTCCTGTGGCGATTGATATGGTAGATGTATTTCGTCAATCAGCAGCAGCGCTCGAGATTGCCAAAGAAGCGATTAAAATTAATGCTAAAGTTTTATGGTTACAGATAGGTGTGATCAATGAAGAAGCAAAAGCATTAGCTGAACAATCGGGGTTGCGTGTGGTTATGGATCGCTGTCCTAAAAAAGAGATAGAAGCCCACGGATTGCCTTGGTAATAGGCAGAGTAAAATCGCCGAAATGTATTCGGCGATTATCATTAAGGTTAAGAATGGAAGAAAATTAGTTTCTTAATCGCGGAGCCTGTAATTGGTTGCGGATTGATTGTGACAACTCATCCATTGAGTCATTATCTAAATGCTCATCTGAGAGTTCATAAGTTATTTGAGCTTCAGCTAAATAGGTATGAACCGGTTGTCCTTCATCATCTTCCATGACAACATGATACCAAGGCGCTGATCGCAAGGTCATATTAGATGCAATATCATCCTCGTTAGGTTGATCAAGGGAATATTCAGCATCCACATCAACAACTACACCTAAATAACCGAGTAGTTTATGTCTAACCTGCTGGCCTATTCCAAATTTGCTGGCGATCATCATTTATCACCTCCGTAAAACCTTGCTTTATTAATTTCTGTATATGAGGGCATAAAGTGAAATTTCAAGGTGTAACAAAATTAAACACGTCGTTATCCAGTGTAAATGCAAACCTCACAAAATCAGATTATCTATTGTATAAAGAAAAGACAACAATCTTATCGGAATTTTTGCGTCACATGTAAGTTTGGAGGGTAGGTAAATGAAGGTTGGTAGAGAATATATTATTCAAGGTCGTGTACAAGGTGTCGGTTTCCGCTTTCATACTTATCAATGGATGAAAAAGCAGCCTATTACGGGTTATGTGTGGAATCGTGATGATGGCAGTGTGGGGATCAGAGCTTTTGCTGAAGAGCAGGTACTGAGAAAAATAGAAGATTGGTTGGCTGCTGGAGGACCAATAGGGAGTAAGATTGTATTCTGGTCGGCAACACCATGCCAATATGAAGAAATGGCAGACTTTTCAATCCGCCATTATGCATCTTAGTATTAAATACATTTGACAGGTTTAGGTAAGCCCGCGAGCTTCGTTGCCTGTTTAGCTGGACCTTTAGGGAATAAGCGATATAGATAACGGCTATTGCCTTTTTCATCGCCATATTTTTGTGCTAATGCTTTCACTAACATTCGGATCGCCGGTGAGGTATTAAACTCTAAATAAAACTGGCGCACAAAACGGATAATTTCCCAATGTTGCTCTGTGAGTTCAATTTCTTCAAGTTCAGCTAATATTGGCACCATCTCTTCGGTCCATTCATTGCTGTTTTTTAAATAACCGTGACTATCTGTCTCGATTTGTTGTCCGTTAAATACAAACATGTGTTTCTAACCAATCAAAAATAATCATTTAATTTAGCAAAAATAACCGTAATACCCAAGTCTAATGCGTAAATCGTTGATAAATTAAGCTGTTAAATCAAAGGGCGTTTAAAATTACGCCAAACAAGACAATAAGGGCTTTACAATATAAGCGTGGATGTTTATATTGCTCCCCATTGCGGAGGGGTGGCCGAGCGGCTGAAGGCAGCGGTCTTGAAAACCGCCGATGGGAAACCATCCGAGAGTTCGAATCTCTCCTCCTCCGCCATCTCAATGCCTTCTAGCGTCTCCTGAAGTCTCCTTAACTTCCTTTGATCCACTAAAAACAAATTTCCTAGTCAACAGTTTTATTCATAATTATTCAAATTTCTGTTTGTATAAAGAGTATTGAGCATTATTGTAACCTCTAAATATTTCAAATAGATTATGGTTGAATATATTTACGACTGGGGACAATCAATATGATGATTTATTGTTATGATGACAAAATAAGTGAAATTAAAATAGAACAACTCACCAAATTGTTATATAGATGTGTCCTTGGTGGGGCAAGTGTTGGGTATACTGACGCAGAAACTCAAGTAGATGATATGAGAAATTATTGGCTTAGTGTTAATCACTCATTATCAACAAATACGTTTAAATTAATTACTGCAGTGATTGACGGACAAATAGTCGGTGTTGTTGGTCTTGAATTATGCACTAAACCAAACGGCAAACATCGTGGGGAGATTTGCAAACTATTAGTATCCCCTGATCATAGGCATAAAGGAATAGCACAGCAATTGATGCAAAAGGCTGAACAAATAGCATGGGAGAGAGGGATAACACTTTTAACTTTAGATACCATTACAAAAGGTATGACGGTGAGTCTATATCGCTTTCTTGGTTGGCAAGTTAGTGGTGAAATTCCTGAGTTTGCTCAAGCAGTTGATGGTAAGTTTGAGGCTACAACCATTATGTTTAAACTTAAGCCTGAGAGTAATAGTTAAATAAAAATAAGTTAATATCATTTTGCTATATATGATATTTTTCTAAATACACCAAAATAAGCCCCAGTCCTAGAGCTTATTTTTAAATTAACGATTAAAAAATTTAATTATTAACAATCGTTAATGTACTAAATGATGAATAAGATATTGTATTCATCATTTAGTAGCTTATTAACTCTATTTCCTTTATAGAATGAGATAGTGACTGCTTTAATTGTTGATTAATTTTTAATTTACCAACCACAAACATTGGCTTCTTCATCCATATCATAACCACGGACGATATTGATTAAATCTTTAACCATTAGACTCGCCATATCAGGATCAAGTAAATCTTTTATCTCGCATTCTTTATCCACTGAAACACCATTATTTTTATTGGTGAGCGTTAAAGTCAGCGCTTGGGCTGAGAGATCTATTTTGCCCTTTAATTCGTTAGTTAATAACAAAATTTCTTTAGCGGCAACATCAGGAATATAAAGTATCTTAGGATTAAGGAAGATTTTCTCTACTTTATCATTACTGTTATCACAAATAAGTGTCAATAAATAACCTTTATTATCATTTTCCATAGTCATTTTTAACCTTCAGCAAGTATTTTGGGGTCAACATAAAAGTCGATATTAAACACGGTGTCTTCAGTTTGTGCTTCAATTCTGTGCCAAGTTTCTGGTGGAAATACACCAAACTCACCCTCCTTAATCACTAAGGTTTCGGTAGGCTTTGGGCTATATTGATCGGCATAGGCATAATAAATAATAGTGCCTTGCATCACGGATAATCTAGGGTATACCCCTTGCTGGGTGCCTTTGTCTAAATGTCTCTCCCAGATTGATTTAGGGGCTGTCTCCCTTGTCCAAAAAGGCGTTGTTCGTATATGAATATAGTTTGTGGGAATAATGATACGTTTCATTGCTTCTCCCTTATTATTGCCAGTTATTTTGTTGCTTTTTATCTTAGTGAAAATAAAAAACAGAGATAAATCACCTGATAAATTATTTCTTCTTTGACCAAAATTTACCGCCAATAAAGAAGTATTTCAAATGCAATTTAATGATATTTAGATGATTAGTTATTCGATTTAGCTCTAACTATTTGTTTTTATT
>NZ_CAWQOK010000100.1:0-2653 GCF_963896075.1 Proteus sp. G4415 | reverse complement strand
TAAATGCTTCAGGCGAGTTACTTAATAATAAAATATAGCAATAATGGCGCAGTGGAAAACAAAACCAACCATAAGAGGAACAGCGGTTCTTTTTACCACATCAAAGGGTTGCAATTTAGCTCCACTGGAAACCGCAATGATCACGCCAGCCACAGGAGACATGCCGCGTCCCATATGTGATGCCTGCTGCATAGGTAAAATCATTGCAATTGGATTAACCCCCATGCTATGGGCAATTTGTGGAATAAGTTCAACGAATGCAAGGAAAGGTGCATTACCTGAGCCCATAATAATTGCGGCAGCCAATGTCACGATAGCGAACACTAATGCCATTGCAAATGGTGGTAGACCAACAGATTCCGCCATAACGATCAGGCTGTCTATTGCACCACTGACTTTAATACCATGAGCAAAAACACCCGCGGCAACTAATAGTCCAACAACATTACTAAATGCAGAACCCATACCCTTTAGAAAATGTTGGAAGCCTGCACACACTGATTTAAAATCACGTAAGCGTAATGTTTCAATCAGCATACAAATTGCCATTGAAATTAATACAATAGTGACGACATCAAGGTGAATACCTTCAACAAATAGGCTTGATGAACTTACTGCCATAATAATAGGTAACATTGGCAGTAGGGCATAAAAGCCGGGGATATTTTTATCACTTTTGGCTTCTTCTGCTATTTTTCCTAATTGGGGTACAAAGCCCGCTTTGCGATCACAATGGCGTTGCCAGAAGATATGGGTAATACCAACAGCTAATACAGTTGCAATCGCTGCAGGACCTTGGTAGTAAAGCACATACTCAACCACGCCTAAGTCAACCGCTTTTGCACCTCGAATAGCATCAATCGCTGTTGGCGTGTAAGCAACGCCTAATGAAGTTGCAATGACACCGGCAGCAGATGCTGGAGATAAACCTAGTCCTATCATAATGGGGAACATGGTACCCATTAGTAGAACGGCCAATCCTGTGGCTGATGGAATAGCAAGTTGCAAAATACTCGCGAGTAAAAAAGAGAAAAATAACAACACATAAGGTGAGCGCATATTTTTCAATGGGCGAGTTGCAACACGTACAACAGCTTCATTAGCACCAATATGATCCATATAATGGGCGAATCCCATGAGTGCCATGATCATCAGACCTAAATCTGCAGCACGACTACTAAAGAGATCACGCATAACCTCAAAGGGATCTAGCCAGCTAATACCGGTTGTTTTGACATTTTTAGGCAGAATATCTCCCCAACCAAATATCATTGTTAGTGCCATTAAGATTAAACCAGCAACTAACAAAACCGGCTCGGCTTTATATCCTTTTAAGATCATTCTAGCGACAATAATAACGACAATTAAGACCGCAAGAATTTGGATCATGCTTTAGCTCCGGGGGCAAAACGCTCTGCGGTGATCTTAACGACAGATTTCAATACATCGCTGGCAGCATAAAGCGATTTAACGGGAAGATATTCATAAATAGAGTGGAAATTGTGCGCCCCGGTAAAGATATTAGGGCAAGGTAATCCTTTTTGCGATAATGCTGCTCCATCATAGCCACCCCGCATAGGGATTGGACGAGGGGTAATACCATTGGCTTTATAAGCATCAATAGCAATATCGATAGGATATCGATTTTCACCTTGTAGACTATTAAAGACATTTGCATAACGATCGGCTTGCTTACAAACAACAGTCCCTTCACCCCATAACGCTTCACATTGCTCTGAAAGTTGTTTTAAAAATGCCATACGATGGGCGTAGCCTGCTTCTGTGAAATCACGCACATCCATTTTTAATACGGTACGTGCGCTATTACCCGCCAGTTGTTTAACCCAATAATAACCTTCACGACCTTCGGTATATTCCGGTGCTTCACCGCCTGGTAACATCGCAATAAATTTATGTGCCATTAACAGTGAGTTTTTTAATTTACCTTTTGCTGACATAGGGTGTGCTGAGGTTCCGATAAAGGTTATTTCAACATCACCGGCATTCCAATTTTCATATACAAGTTCACCAATACCACAACAATCTAAGGTATAAGCAAAGTCTGCGCCGAATTCTGTTACATCAAAGGCTTTTGCACCACGTAAACCTTGCTCTTCATCGGGTACAAAACCAATTTTAACTGTACCGTGTTTGACTTCTGGATGTTGTTTAAAATATTGCAACATATCCATAATAGAGGCGATAGCCGCTTTGTCGTCAGCGCCTAATAAGCTAGTACCATCTGTTACGATGATATCGTCACCAATATAGTTTTCTAATTCAGGGAATTCACTTTGACGTAAAAAAATCTCAAGTTCTTTGTTTAAGCAAAGGTCGCCACCTTTATAAGGTAAAATTTGTGCTTTAGTATCATTAGTTTGTTCTGCACTGGTATCTAAGTGACCAAAGAAAGCCACGGTAGGAACCTCATAATCAAGGTTAGAAGGTAGTGTCGCGGTAACAATGGCAGTATCGCGAATTTTGATATCTTCAACACCTAACGCCTTTAACTCTTCGACTAATTGTAAAGCGAGGACTCGCTGACCTTCCGATGAAGGCATAATCCCCGCTGCGCCATTTTCTCTATTTGTTGTAGTATTCACCTTGGTGTAAGAAATAAACCGATCAACAATGTTCATGATTAGACTCCGTT
>NZ_CAWQOK010000099.1:0-4387 GCF_963896075.1 Proteus sp. G4415 | reverse complement strand
TATGATATCTTCTGCATCAAGTCATTGGGGAGTAGCCTGTCTTAAAATAAATCTCATTATTTTAAGAAGTCTGTATCAACATACTCGCTTATTTTTATTTAGCGTGGTACAGACGCCATTATTTGGTTGGCAAGACCATAGACACATAATTGTACTTCTTTGGTTGGGGGTCAATTGTGTGTATATGGAAACACCCCAACCGAGGCTATTGTTATGAGTTTTTACGCCACAATTATTCTCGCCCTTGCTCTTTCTATGGACGCATTTGCCGTCGCAGTCTGTAAAGGCGCCACCTTACATAAACCTCATTTTCGTGAAGCCCTCCGCACCGGTTTTATCTTTGGTATTATTGAAGCAAGCACCCCGATTATTGGTTGGGCATTAGGTTTATATACCAGTCAATATATTATTCAGTGGGATCACTGGGTCGCCTTTGGTTTATTGGTTATCTTGGGTGGACGAATGATTTATCAGAGTTTAAAGCGTGGTGATGATTGCATTTGTGAAGAGGCTCCTCAACGTCACGGTTCACTCTCTTTAATTGCGACAGGTATTGCCACCAGCCTTGATGCGATGGCGATTGGTGTCGGCTTAGCCTTTCTACAAGTCGATATTGTCCATACCGCGATGACCATCGGTATGATGACCATGATTATGGCAACACTGGGTATGCTGATCGGTCGCTATATTGGCCCTGTGCTTGGCAAAAAAGCTGAAATTATCGGGGGTATGGTGTTGATTGCTATCGGCTTTAATATTCTTTTTGAACATCTTGATCTGTTTATGTACGCACATTAAGTCGCCATAATATGAAAAAGCTTAGGTATGAACACAACCTAAGCTTTTTTATTCTAAACACGCTGATAAACACGAATTAGAAAATCAGTTTCACAAGCAAATTGCTCTGTTTTATCTAATGTCTCTTTTACCTCTTCACTCGCACGCCAAGCAAAAGGCGTCATTTGTAATAAATCAACCGCTTGTTTACCTGTTAACGCCATATTATAAGCAACTTGATGCTGTGCTATTAGCTTGAACCCAGCAAATATTTCATCTTTTAGTGGATGAAGATGCACTGTTGAATAAATCAACGCTTTGAGTTGATAAAGATGGCGTGGTGCGGGTGTCACCGTAATAATATATCCATCTTGAGCAATAACTCGTGTTAATTCGCTGGCATTGCAAGGGGCATAAATACGTACCACTGCATTTAATGACGCATCACAAAAAGGCAGACGTTGGCTGGACGCAACACAAAACTGAATAGGAGCATAGCGTTTTGCTGCATATTTAATGGCAACCTTCGCCACATCTAAGCCATAGACTTGTGGATTTTTTGACTTTAGTTGTTGATATATCTGATAGGTATAATACCCTTCTCCACAACCAATATCTAACACCTGAGGATTATCTTCCGGTAAATGTTCAGCCACTAATTGAGCCACTTTGTCTCGCATTGGTTGATAAAAGCCCGCATCTAAAAAATCACGCCGAGCACTAATCATCTCTGCACTATCCCCCGGCTCTTTAGAACGTTTAAATTGTACCGGGAGTAAATTAACATACCCCTCTTTAGCACAATCAAATTGATGGTGATTGTCACAAACCCAACTATGGGCTTTAAGAGCAAGTGGCTGGGAGCAAAGTGGACATTGATAAGACATAATATTTTTACATATTCCAAAATAAAATTGGGAGAGATAATAACATATCTCCCCCAATCATGCGGAAAACCTTAATGCACAGAGACTATTCAATGCATTGTTGACATATTGTTATTCGGTTAGCTTCGTTTTAATTTTTCGGTATTTGCAATAAATAACGCGATAACGAGCAATAAAATGGCGCCGGACTGAATCAAAGTATCTACCGAGTCTTTATGTTCAACAATAATCAGACGCACAATAGCTGTAATACCTATATAAATAAAATACCTTAAAGGGAAATGACCACCGGATAAAAAATATTTTACAATCAATGCGATAAACTCAAAATAAAGGAAGTAGATCAAAATTCCTTCTAATAACTGATAAGAAGATTCTTCAGCAGCTAAGTTAAATAATAAAGAGGCGATAACATAAGTTTCTTTGATCAAAAAACTGACTAATACGATGGCTAGAATAAGTAATCCGCAATTCAGCACCCATTGTAATATTGTTGCAATACATTTTAATAATTCTTCGCTTGATTTTCTCATAGCTTTATAACCTAAGGTTATCATTTATTGATAACAAATAATGATAGTAAACTACCTGTCGTTAACTTGGCACAAGTTTAATAGAACAATCTTTTTTCCACACCTATTTTTTATCTTTTAGGGCTAAAAACCCCAAAATAATGGCGCCATAATCGCAATATTCATCTTTAAATTTCAGCTTAGCCACTAAATTACCTATACTACTCGAGTGAAAAGGTTAATTTTTTACAGAAGGTAAATTATGGCTAAAACAATACTGGTAGCAATTGACTTATTAGAAGATGATAGAATTCACCGTATGGTTAAAGATATTCAATTTCTAGCAAGAAAAGCTGATCACTATTTTCATTTTGTCACAGTCATGCCTAATTTACGTTCTCTTGAAGCTTATGGACTTGATTGTGATAGCCCTTCAGTTATAGAGAAAAAACATCAAGCCGTTATTTTGTTAACTGAAAAACTAGCACACTGTGTTCAACAACAATTCCAATTACCTAAAGAGCAGTACCAATGCCATGCCCTTATAGGGACACCAAATTATAATATTCTCGAACTCGCCAATGAGATGGATGTAGACACTATTGTCATTGGCTCTAGCTCTCGTAATAGACATAATATATTGCTTGGCTCTACTGCAGATTATATTGTTAACAACACCAATTGTTCTGTTTTAGTGATCCGTTGATAATTGACGATACATTGTTAATAAAAAATGCTAGGATTAAAATCAAAAACCTTTTTTTAATCCCATACTAAAATCAACCATCCCATTTTTGATTAACATATTGATGTATCATTTAAAAAATAATCTTTGCCCTGTATTAAAATCTTTGGCATTAAGATAGCTACGGCCAAGCGCACCGGTACAATGGCAACCATAAACCTCAACATGGTGACCTATTGCTTTTTTCGCTCTTTTTAACGCCGCCAGTGAGGCACAGCGAAGATGTAGCCCTCCGACAATAGCTTGGATCTTGTCATTTCCCGTTATTTTTTTCGCATGGCGAATAATCGCATCAATACCAGAATGGCTACATCCTGTAATAATCACCAGTCCTTGCTGACCTTGCCAAATTAGAAAACTATCATCAAGTACATAATCATCCGTTTCGCTACCTTCACTGACAATAACGCCATAACGTTTATGTATTTGACGCTCTGTCACTTGACCAGAATAGATAAATCTTTTATCGATAGCTTTAGGTGTCGCTGTTAACTGAAATGAAAACTGCTGTTCTAGCTGCTGTCGGTTAAAAAATGGAGTAAGGCGCTTAAATTTAATAGACTGGCGCCCCATAAAAAGTGCTGAATAACGTACTGAAAATAAATCAGGATGGGCAATAATATGTGGCTTAGTAATAAAGAAATCCTCATTTAAATGAGTTAATCCACCAAAATGATCATAGTGCCCATGGGAAATAACAATTGTCGTTAATGATGTCAAATCAATCGCCATTTTTTTAGCATTATTGATAAAAGTGAGATCTTTACCAGTATCAAATAAAATTTTACTTTCGCTTTCAGTGTCTTCTAATAGCAGTGAAAGGCCTGGATAATGGCTAAGGGCGGGATCGCTTGTCTTATTTTCTAGTAGTACCGTAATAGTAAGCATAATTTTTAATTATTATCTTATAGGGGATAATGCATGATAATTAAAAACAGCTAGAGTGCCAAATTAAAAAAGCAGTTGATAAGACGCCATCAACCGCTTAATGGTATTGCTATATAAAATAAAGAGTTGGCTATCTTGCTACCATCACTGAACGTTTCGCATAACGGGTAATATCTGCCGCTGTTGAGCCTAAATGATAGCTGTCTGCTTCAGGATTATGTGAGCTAACAACAATTAAATCAGCATTAACCTGATCGGCTATCTGCAATATGCCATCCCGTGGTTTACCAATACAGATATGCGTTTCAATACGATCTTCCGGTAAATCAAATCGAGCAATAATTTTTTTTAACTCTTTTTCTGCTGATTTTTTTAAGCATACTTGGTCAAGTTGATCGCCATTCATCACTAAGCGATAATAAGAAGATTGTGGCAACTTTGGTAAAACATACAAAAAATGGACATAGGGATCTTCTCTTTTGGCAATGTTCTCCACTAATGTAATGGCTTTATTTAGTAAGTTATCTTCATCGATATCAATGGGAACCAAAATAGTCTTATACATATCGCCTCCTATT
>NZ_CAWQOK010000098.1:0-10755 GCF_963896075.1 Proteus sp. G4415 | reverse complement strand
TTTTAATAACAAAGAAATTAAAAATAATAGTGAGTTAAAAATGCCCCGCACCTGAAATTAAGATACGGGGCAAAATTGGCAATAAACTATTAAATAATATTACTCAACAGTCACTGATTTAGCCAAGTTACGAGGCTGATCGACATCAGTCCCTTTAATTAAAGCCACATGATAAGAAAGTAACTGTAATGGTACAGTATAGAAAATTGGCGCAATTAACTCTTCAACATGAGGCAGAGAAATCAGTTTCATTGTTTCACTTTCTTCAAAGCCAGCATCTTGATCGGCAAACACATACAGTAAACCACCACGAGCGCGCACCTCTTCAATATTAGATTTTAATTTCTCTAATAATTCATTGTTTGGCGCTACGATGATAACGGGCATATCAGCATCAATTAAAGCAAGAGGTCCATGTTTTAATTCACCAGCCGCATAAGCTTCTGCATGAATATAAGAGATCTCTTTTAACTTTAATGCGCCTTCTACCGCTATTGGATATTGATCACCACGGCCTAAGAAGAGTGCATGACTTTTTTCTGAGAAGTCTTCTGCTAAAGCTTCAATCACTTTATCTTTCGACAACATACTTTCAATACGGCTCGGTAGTGCATGAAGCGCCATTGCAACTTGTTGTTCAAGGGCTTCAACACCTTTAATGCGTCCCATATAGGCCACTAGCATTAATAAAACGGCCAGTTGCGTTGTAAAGGCTTTGGTTGATGCAACCCCAATTTCAGCCCCTGCTTTAGTCATTAACACAAATTCAGATTCGCGTACTAAAGAAGAGCCAGCCACATTACAAATTGCCAGCGATGATAAATAACCTAACTCTTTTGATAAGCGTAATGCCGCTAGAGTATCTGCCGTTTCACCTGATTGAGATAAGGTTATCAGTAAACTATTGCGACGAGTCGCTGGTTTGCGATAGCGATATTCTGATGCAATTTCCACATCACAGGGGATCCCCGCTAAAGATTCAAACCAATAACGCGATACCATACCTGCGTTATAAGATGTACCACAGGCAACGATTTGAATATGTTCCACTTGAGATAAGATCTCTGGTGCTTTAGATCCTAACTCACTAAGATCAATACTTTCTGCTTTTAAACGCCCTTCAAGGGTGTTTTTAATGGCTAAAGGCTGTTCGTAGATCTCTTTTTGCATATAGTGACGATAAATACCTTTGTCACCCGCATCATATTGCACATTTGATTCGATAATATCACGATTAACTTCTTCGCCATTAACATCATAAATATGCACATGACGACGAGTAATTTCGACAATATCGCCTTCTTCAAGGTAGATAAAGCGGCGAGTAACAGGCAATAAAGCCAGTTGGTCAGAAGCAAGGAAGTTTTCCCCAACCCCAAGACCTACCACCAGTGGGCTTCCTGAGCGTGCTGCCACTAATAGCTCTGGTGTACGACTATCCATAATGACAGTACCGTAAGCACCACGTAATTGAGGGATCACACGCTGTACGACTTCACGTAATGTGCCGCCTTGGCGCTGTTCCCAATTGACTAAGTGAGCAATAACTTCAGTATCAGTTTGAGAGGCAAACTGATAACCCCGGTTAATTAACTCAGCTTTTAGCTCTTGGTAGTTTTCAATAATCCCATTATGTACCACGGCAATAGTGCCGGAGACATGAGGATGAGCATTATCTTGACAAGGTTCACCATGGGTTGCCCAACGGGTATGAGCAATACCTGTACCACCAATAACTTGTGTTTTTTCTGCTTCTTCTGCCAGCATCTGTACTTTGCCAACTTCACGCAGACGTGTCATATGACAATCATTATCGACAACAGCTAACCCCGCTGAATCATAACCGCGGTATTCTAAACGACGTAAACCTTCAATTAAGATTTCTGCGATATCGCGTTGTGCAACTGCACCTACTATTCCACACATTGTGTTATTCCTAAAACTGTGCGTTTTTCGCACTTGATGTCTTTATACCTGATTATTTTGTTCCCCAAGCCATGGTAGAAAACGGGGATATTTTTGTTTTTAGAATAATAGCGTACAAGAAAAGGGCGATAATGAAATATACGCCCTTATCTTAAAATTATTGTTTTTTCTTCACCGGACGTTTCCAGCCAGAGATATGTGTTTGCTTCACTCGGCTAATGACTAATTCGTTTTCGTTGACATCTTTTGTCAATGTTGTACCTGCACCAATTGTTGCGCCATTGGCCACGCAAACGGGGGCAACAAGTTGAGTATCAGAGCCGATAAACACATCATCACCAATGATAGTTTTAAATTTATTTGCACCGTCATAGTTACAAGTGATAGTGCCAGCGCCAATATTCACATTAGCACCCACTTCTGTATCACCTAAATAAGTAAGATGACCCGCTTTAGAGCCAACGCCTAGACTGGCTTTTTTCATCTCAACAAAGTTACCAACATGAGCTTTGTCTGCCAGCTGTGCGCCGGGACGAAGACGAGCAAAAGGCCCAACAGTACACTCTTGCGCTAAATTTGCATCCTCGATCACCGTATAAGGGCTGATAATCGAACCATCACCGATCACACAGTTTTTCAGTACACAACCCGTACCAATTTCAACGTTATTACCTAAAGTGACTTCACCTTCAATAATAACGTTAGTATCAATCACCACGTCTTTTCCGTGAGTTAGCGTACCACGTAAATCAAAACGAGCCGGATCAAGTAACATTACCCCTTCAAGTAATAAGCGTTCAGCTTGTTCTGTTTGATAAATACGCTCTAATGCGGCAAGTTGTAAGCGGTTATTAACCCCTTCCATTTCGCTATGACGAGTAGGGTGAGCAGTTTCGATTTTACGACCTTCTTGGTGTGCAAGCGCAATAATATCAGTAATATAGTACTCTTTCTGAGCATTGTTATTATCAAGCTTCGCTAACCAGCGTTTTAAATCGCCCCCATTAGCAACCAATATACCTGTATTGATCTCTTTAATTTTTAATTGTTCTTCAGAGGCGTCTTTTTGCTCTACGATACCAACAACATCGCCATTTTCGCGAACAATACGTCCATACCCCATAGGGTTATCTAAAATAACGGTTAATAAACCAATGCCACCAGCAGGTTTTACCGCAATTAAACGCTCTAAGGTTTCTTTAGTGATAAGTGGTACATCACCATAAAGCATTAGGATATCTTCATCATCAGCAAAGAAAGGTGCGGCTTGTTGCATAGCATGACCGGTACCTAATTGCTCAGCTTGTAGCACCCAATTGACAGGTTGTGAACCTAATGTTTCTTTCATAAGTTCACCACCGTGCCCATAAACAAGGTGGGTTTGTTGAGCACCAAGGGATTTTGCGGTATCAATGACATGTTGCACCATGGATTTGCCCGCAAGTTTATGAAGAACCTTAGGTAACTGTGAATACATACGGGTACCTTTTCCCGCAGCAAGAATAACAACACTTTTAGCTGAATTAGACATAATTAACCTGATAACTCCCGTAAAGAATGGCAAGTAAACCTGTTTATGCCAAATAATACTACATATTTCGTTACACAAAATATTTCTGAAAGCAAAAAAGCCAGTTAGCTATAACTAACTGGCTTTTTATTCATGGACTGCCTATTTACATTAGCGTCTAGTCAATTCGATTACACGTAGTTTTGCAATCGCTTTGGCTAATTCTGCTGATGCTTGAGCATAATCAACATCACCATGAGAGGATTGAATGTGTTCTTCAGCTTTACGCTTAGATTCCAACGCTTTCGCTTCATCCAAATCACGACCACGGATAGCTGTATCTGCCAGTACAATGACGCCTGTAGGCTGAACTTCGAGAATACCACCTGAAAGGTAGATAAACTCTTCTTCACCCGATGTTTTTACGACACGTACCATGCCCGGTTTTATGGCAGTTAATAACGGGGTATGCTGCGGATAAATACCGAGCTCACCTTCGCTACCAGTTACCTGAATATGTTTGACTTCGCCGTCATATAAATGCTTTTCAGCGCTGACAACTTTCAGGTGGAACGATGTATCGGCCATATCAACCTCCCGTCAGCCGTATTAAAGCTTCTTAGCTTTTTCTACTGCTTCTTCGATAGTACCAACCATGTAGAACGCCTGCTCTGGCAGGTGGTCATAATCACCGTTCAGAATACCTTTAAAGCCACGGATTGTGTCTTTTAGGGAAACGAACTTACCTGGTGAACCGGTAAATACTTCAGCAACGAAGAATGGCTGAGATAGGAAGCGCTGGATCTTACGCGCACGCGCAACAACCAGTTTATCTTCTTCTGACAGTTCATCCATACCTAAGATAGCGATGATGTCTTTCAGTTCCTGATAACGTTGCAGGATAGACTGAACACCACGAGCAACATCATAGTGCTCTTGGCCAACTACCAGTGGGTCTAACTGACGACTGGTTGAATCCAGTGGGTCAACCGCAGGGTAGATACCTAACGAAGCAATTTGACGGCTCAGTACCACTGTCGCATCTAAGTGAGCAAAGGTGGTTGCTGGGGATGGGTCAGTTAAGTCATCCGCAGGTACGTATACCGCCTGAACAGAGGTGATAGAACCTGTTTTGGTTGAAGTGATACGCTCTTGCAGAACACCCATCTCTTCAGCCAATGTTGGTTGGTAACCTACCGCTGATGGCATACGACCTAACAGTGCTGATACTTCTGTACCGGCTAAGGTATAACGATAGATGTTATCGACGAATAACAGTACGTCACGGCCTTCATCACGGAATTTCTCAGCCATAGTCAGACCAGTCAGTGCAACACGCAGACGGTTTCCTGGTGGCTCATTCATCTGACCGTAAACTAACGATACTTTGTCAAGAACGTTAGAATCTGTCATTTCATGATAGAAGTCGTTACCCTCACGAGTACGCTCACCAACACCAGCAAATACAGAGTAACCTGAGTGCTCGATCGCGATATTACGGATCAATTCCATCATGTTAACTGTTTTACCAACACCCGCACCACCGAACAGACCGACTTTACCACCTTTAGCAAATGGACAGATTAAGTCCATGACTTTGATACCGGTTTCAAGCAGTTCTTGAGAGTTTGATAACTCTTCGTAAGTTGGTGCTTCACGGTGGATTGACCAACGCTCTTCGGTTTCAATCTCACCTTTCATATCAATAGGTGTACCCAGAACGTTCATGATACGTCCTAAAGTCGCTTTACCTACTGGTACTTCAATTGGGTGGCCTAAATCTTCAACTTTTAAGCCACGGCTTAAACCGTCTGATGTACCCATTGCGATACAACGAACGATACCACCGCCTAACTGTTGCTGAACTTCCAGCACCAGTTTTTCTTTACCATTCATAACCTCAAGAGCGTCGTATACTTTAGGGACGCTATCCTGAGGGAACTCGGCGTCCACTACGGCGCCGATTACCTGGACAATCTTTCCAGTAGCCATCTTGAATCCTCTACGTAATTCGTAAACCTAGCTGTTATACCGCGGCTGCACCAGATACAATTTCTGTCAGTTCCTGAGTAATGCTTGCTTGGCGTGCTTTGTTGTACACCAATTGCAGTTCTTTAATCAGATTACCACCGTTATCTGTAGCGGCTTTCATCGCGACCATTCGTGCTGCCTGCTCACTCGCTAAGTTCTCTACGACGCTCTGATAAACCTGCGATTCAATATAACGACGCAGTAAAGTATCCAGTAACGTCTTAGGATCAGGTTCGTACAGATAATCCCAAGATTTTTCTTTCAGTTCTTCATCATCACCTGGTGGTAATGGTAAAACTTGCAGAATTTTAGGCTCTTGGGCCATGGTATTGATGAACTTATTTGCCACCACATACAGTTTATCTAAACGACCTTCGTCATAAGCCTGCAACATGATATTGACTGGGCCGATAAGGTCAGATAGTTGCGGATCATCACCCATACCTGTTACTTGACCGACAACATTCCCACCTACAGAGGCAAAGAATGAAACGGCTTTAGAACCAACAAGGGCTAAATCTACTTCTACACCTTTATCAGACCACTCTTTCATGTCTGCCAGCAGTTTTTTGAACAAGTTAATGTTCAAACCACCACACAAACCACGGTCGGTCGAAACAACCAGGTACCCGACACGTTTAACTTCACGCTCTTCGAGGTATGGATGTTTATATTCCAGATTCCCTAACGCAAGGTGACCAATCACACTGCGCATGGTTTCTGCATAAGGACGGCTGGCTGCCATGCGTTCCTGCGTTTTACGCATTTTCGACGCGGCGACCATCTCCATCGCTTTAGTGATCTTCTGTGTGTTTTGCACACTGGCGATCTTCGAACGTATCTCTTTTGCGCCGGCCATTTCTGCTTCTCCTCATGAACCAGACGGCCTAATGATCATTATTAGGCCGAATAGTTATTACCAGGACTGAGTCGCTTTGAAGTTGTCTAGCACGCCTTTCAGCTTCGCTTCGATTTCTTCGTTATAAGTACCGGTCTGGTTGATTTCTTTCAGTAAATCAGCATGTTCACGAGAAGCATAAGCTAATAAAGCCGCTTCAAATGGCACAACTTTTGAAATTTCAACATCTTCCAGATAACCACGTTCTGCAGCAAACAGAGATAAAGACTGTTGTGCGACAGACATTGGTTCGTACTGTTTCTGTTTCAGCAATTCAGTCACTTTCTGACCGTGGTTCAATTGTTTACGGGTAGCATCATCCAGATCTGAAGCGAACTGAGAGAATGCTGCCAGCTCACGATACTGCGCAAGTGCAGTACGGATACCACCAGAAAGTTTCTTCATAATCTTAGTCTGAGCTGCACCACCTACACGAGATACGGAGATCCCTGGGTTAACAGCTGGACGGATACCTGCGTTAAACAGGTTAGATTCTAAGAAGATCTGACCATCGGTAATAGAGATTACGTTCGTAGGAACGAATGCAGAAACGTCCCCTGCTTGCGTTTCGATAATAGGTAACGCAGTCAGTGAGCCGGTTTTACCTTTAACTTCACCGTTAGTAAAGTTTTCTACATACTCAGCGCTAACGCGCGCTGCGCGCTCCAATAAACGGGAGTGCAGATAGAAAACGTCACCAGGGTAAGCTTCACGTCCAGGTGGACGACGAAGTAACAGTGAAATTTGACGGTATGCAACAGCCTGTTTAGACAGGTCATCATAAATAATCAGAGCATCTTCACCACGGTCACGGAAGTATTCACCCATTGCACAACCCGCATAAGGAGCAAGGTATTGCAACGCTGCTGATTCTGATGCAGAAGCAACAACAACAATGGTGTTTTCTAACGCGCCATGCTCTTCTAATTTACGAACAACGTTCGAAATAGTCGATGCTTTCTGACCGATAGCGACATAAATACATTTAATGCCAGAGTCACGCTGATTAATAATCGCATCGACAGCCAGAGCAGTTTTACCTGTTTGGCGGTCACCGATGATCAATTCACGCTGACCACGACCAATTGGGATCATGGCGTCAACGGATTTATAACCCGTCTGTACAGGTTGGTCGACTGATTGACGGTCGATAACACCTGGAGCAATCATCTCAACAGGTGAGAAGCCATCATGCTCTACAGCACCTTTACCATCAATAGGTTCACCCAGTGTGTTAACTACACGACCAAGTAGACCACGGCCAACTGGAACTTCCAGAATACGACCTGTACATTTAACTTTCATGCCTTCTGCTAAGTCAGCATAAGGACCCATCACAACCGCACCAACAGAGTCGCGCTCTAAGTTTAATGCGATAGCGAAACGGTTACCCGGCAGTGCGATCATTTCACCCTGCATAACTTCGGCTAAACCGTGGATACGAATGATACCGTCACTAACGGAAACAATCGTACCTTCATTGTGAGCTTCACTCACTACATTGAACTGAGCAATGCGCTGCTTGATCAGTTCGCTGATTTCAGTGGAATTCAGTTGCATATGCTCCAGTCCCCTTAAGACTGCAAGACGTCAGTTAATCGCTCTAAACGGCCACGAACACTACCGTCGATGACAAGGTCACCGGCGCGTATAATCATGCCTGCGATAACGGACTTATCAATTTTGCAATTCAGCTTCACTTTGCGTGATAGACGTTTTTCCATCGCTGCAGAAATGTTAGCTAGCTGCTGTTTAGTTAGCTCAATGGCAGAAGTGACTTCAACATCAACCGTTGACTCGAGTACTGCGCGCAATTGAATAAATTGGCTCAATACTTCCGGCAATGTTGATAAACGGTCATTCTCAGCCATAACACGAATTAAGTTCTGAGCATGTTCATCAATTTGATCGCCACAAAGGTCGATAAAGATGTCAGCCAGTTTTTCTGATGCTAAAGAACCAGAAAGTAATTCGGTTACCTGCTCATTGCGTGCAACTTCAGCGGTGAATGCCAGCATAACCTGCCATTTATCGACAGCCTGGTTTTCCACAGCAAAGTCAAAAGCTGCTTTGGCGTAGGGGCGAGCTACCGTTGCTATTTCAGACATGCCCCTCCCTCCTTACAGTTCAGCGACCAGTTTATCAACGATGTCGCTATTAGCAGCTTCATCCACGGAACGTTCAATAATTTTCTCGGCACCAGCGATAGCCAGCATAGCGACTTGTTTACGAAGTTCTTCACGAGCACGTTTACGCTCTGCTTCCAATTCGGATTGAGCTTGTGCAACGATCTTACTACGTTCTTGCTCTGCTTCAGCTTTAGCTTCTTCAATCATTTGAGTGCGTTGTTTATTCGCAGACTCAATGATTGCTTGTGCTTCAGCTTTTGCTTTCGCTAACTGTTCGCCTGCATCGGCTTTCGCTAAATCTAAGTCCTTTTTCGCACGTTCTGCAGAAGATAAACCGTCAGCAATTTCTTTTTGACGTTTTTCAATGGCCGCCATAATTGGTGGCCATACATATTTCATGCAGAACAAAACAAACAGGACAAATGCGATGGCCTGGCCGAGGATTGTTGCATTTAAATTCACAGCACAATACCTCTTTCTTGGTTATTAACTAACTTGATGTTTTTACTGCTCATCACCATCATTAGGCGACAGCAAACATCACGTAAAGGCCCAGACCCACAGCAATCATTGGGATGGCGTCAACCAGACCCATAACGATAAAGAACTGTGTACGCAGAAGAGGGATCAGATCAGGCTGACGAGCAGCACCTTCTAAAAATTTGCCTCCGAGGATTCCGATACCGATTGCAGCACCGATTGCAGCTAAACCCATCATAATAGCGGCAGCCATGTACAGCAGATCCATACTCAGGTTTTCCATGACAGTCTCCAGTTTGTTTCAGTTATTTCTTTAAAGAGTTAATAATTAATGTTCTTCAGATGCCATCGACAGATAAACAATCGTTAGAACCATGAAAATAAAGGCTTGTAACGTAATAATCAGTATGTGGAATATCGCCCAAGGTAGGCTTAATAACCACTGTGACCACCACGGTAACAGACCAGCAATAAGAATAAAGATCAGTTCACCCGCATACATGTTACCAAACAGTCGAAGACCGAGTGAAACAGGTTTTGATAGCAGGCTTACCCCTTCCAGAATTAAGTTGATTGGAATAAATACAGGGTGATTAAAAGGCTGTAACGTCAGCTCTTTAGTAAACCCTTTTACGCCCTTCATCTTAATGCTGTAGAAGAGAATCAGGATAAATACACCAATTGCCATCGAAAGAGTGATACTCACGTCAGCAGTCGGAACGATGCGTAACGCTGGTAACCCTAAGATGTGTTCACCGATATATGGGATAAAATCAATTGGTAATAAATCCAGGGCATTCATTAACAGCACCCAAACGAACACAGTCAATGCCAAAGGTGCAATGACTTTGCTCTTCCCGTGATACATATCACGAACGCTGCTATCAACGAAACCAATGACCATTTCTACTGCAGTCTGGAATTTTCCCGGTACGCCACTGGTTGCTTTTACTGCTACTTTTCTAAATATCCATAGGAACAAAAGCCCCATGAGTACAGAGAAGAAAAGTGAGTCAATATTTAACACCCAGAATGATGGCGTATTTTCAGCATGGGGATTGACCAACTCGAAAGTACGTAGGTCCAACTGAAGGTTATTCAGATGTCCACCTATGTAGTCTCTAGTGGTTAATGCTTCTCCTGATGCAGACATGATGCCAATTACCCTTTTGTTGTTAAAAACGCTAACCGTTTATGACGGCTGGTGCAACGACCTGCATAACAAGCACCGCTAAGTAGGTCATGACCAGTGGTGCAAATGCCGCTTTAAACACTCCTAAAGCAACTATCAGCAAGGCTATTGATAATATAACCTTCAACCCTTCACTGAAAGCAAAAAGCCAGTTTATGCGAACTGAAGCTTCATTTTCATCTACTTTTTGTAAGCGTAGTAATAATAAAAATGCAATATTGGGTAACCAACATGCAATTCCACCTAAAAAAGCAGAAAAGCTCCAGTCTGTACTCTTAAAGTAGAAACCCGCACTGAGAATAACAAAAGTCATAAACTGCAAAAATAACAGTTTCAGTGCAACTTTCCCGCTGTAGAGGGAGACAGACATGACGTTTGTATTCTCCAGACTCGCTATCGTAAAAGGTATTACTGAATAATGTATCAAACTGTCTTTGCTATAAAGTGTCAAGTGACAAAAACGAGCAAATTATACGGGGCGTGGCAATGAATTCAATCAATAAGTAGCGAAAAAGTGAAGAATAATTTAAATTTTTTATGAAGGTTCCATTTATGGAAAATGATTAGCAACAAAAAGCGCAAAAATAAT
>NZ_CAWQOK010000097.1:0-1636 GCF_963896075.1 Proteus sp. G4415 | reverse complement strand
GATATAAGGTGTGGTTTTCCGGCTAACTCAGTTTCTTTTGTCATAGACCAAAGTACAATGATATCCATACAACAACTTTAAGCCTTCAAATTCCAATTAATATCAAATGGTCAGTAGGAGGGTAATATGCGGTGCTTCGCAGGAGCTTGTCACTTTATTTTCAATTGTGCGTTAGCGCTTTAGAATGAGGTTCTGATATTGAGACTTGAGAAGACAAGCAGTACAGTTAGTACTGCTTGTAGTCATAGTGGAAAAGAAGTGACTTTTATTACTCCAAAAGGAAAAAAGATCAGGGCATCGCAGAATGAAGTTTTTAATACTTTATTGAAATCAGTAAAACAAATATTTATTGAATATAGAAAGAGAGAGTTTAGGCTCTCTTCTGTATATTTATGGCGTAACTAGTCTGTTTTTTATTACAAAATTAGTTTCTGATTACTTACTCTTTTAATAGGGCTAGCTATTTTGTAATAGTAGAGAGTATTAAGAAGTATTTATAAAGGGCGTGATAAATAGTAGTAACGAAATTTGAAAGGAAGAATGCTTTGTTAATTTTTCACATAAGATTAAAAAGTAAAAGGAGAACCTAAGTTCTCCTTTTGATATTTCTCTACGACAACAATATGTGTTGAAGGATTAGCCGCTGCCTAATCGACTGATACTTGCTCTTTACAAGCTGACCTCAGTCAGGTGCTTACGCGGGTCTCATCTGGATTTTAAGAGCGGGGAGACTCAAGCACACTCTATAACGCCTTTATACCCGTTTATCTTGATATTATCAAGTTTTTTTGTTTTGTTTTTTTATTGAACTGAATAGGCAGATAGCATGTATAATGGTATTTGGATACTGTTGTGCAATGATATCCCTAGCTGTAGTTAATGTTGTTCCTGTAGCCATAAGATCATCGACAAGTAATATTCTGATTTTTTCAGTATTGGATGATGCTTGTGTGTTTAAAACAAATGGTGGAAATATATTCCTAAATTCAGTAGGGATACTTTTTAGTGAAAACCCTCCTTTAAGTCCAACTTCTTTTGCTTGTAATTTAATTTTGAAACTAAGACTTTTAGCCTCTTCAATATTAATATCTGCTTTATCGAGAAGTTGAAAAGCATTATCGACTGTTATTTTTCTTAAAATATCAGTTAAATATGTGGCATTAAATTTTTTTGCTAAACGTTTTGCGATAATAGGGCTAATATTATGGGCTGAAGGCATTGATATTATTAGTTGATACCCTTTAGGTTCTAATTCCATAAGTTTATTGCAAATAATTTTGAAGCTATCATTGAGTTTTTTTATGCTAGAAATATTTGTATATAAATCATCCTTTTTTTCAAAGCATAAATTAAAGGACAATTATCCCCCAGTTGACGTTGTTTTCTATTACGTCTTCTTTTACCTGAAAGGAATTGTCTTTTAAAAATAGCATAAACTTTTAAGCCATCTGTATAATCAATAGTTGGATTCCCTTCAGACTGAGTTATTAGCCAGTCGGGGCAATTATGATCAACAATAACACATTGCTCTTGAATTATTAATCCCATAAATACATATGCTAGTCCGAGAAGAGAAGGAAAGTATAACAGAGAGAAAATAGCAGAGCTATATTAAAATAAGGCAATGTATTATTTA
>NZ_CAWQOK010000096.1:0-31615 GCF_963896075.1 Proteus sp. G4415 | reverse complement strand
AGTATGGAGCATACCGTTATCAGCCCCTTCTAGTCGAGAAGCAACAGGATCGCAGTTTAATTTTAATACCCAATTTAACTTCTGATTATGGTGATTTATTTTATATTTTTTACTACTGTTTTTATAAATTATTTAATAAATAACTATAGATTATTGGCTTATATAGCATACTAGTAGTCAAAGAGAGAAAAAGGTATTTTTCTCTCTTTGGATTAACGGAGTATTGCGCTGATTATCTTCTATATACTGGTGTTATTCTTCGCTACTAACAGAATAAACCACCCACTTCTTTGTTTCATTTCAATATATTCGTTTAATATTTAAGCGTTCAATCACAAAATATCGTTTTTTTTTAAATAGTCATTTAACTTAAGACTTACTTAATGTGTGGTTTAATTCTCTACCATTAAATCAATTTGTCCAATTTTTATCCTGTAATTGTTTGGTATTTGTTTCGTTTATGTTTGCAACTTGTTCATTTTGGCGTAAAGCCCCTTATTGACGGAAACGAATACAGTTGGTTAATTGAACAATGACAAAATAAAAAGGTATTCCGTTTTTAAACAGGAAACCAAAAAACACAACAGAATAATGACGGAGAATAATGATGAGAAGCTCCAAAAAACAGACAGGGTTGCTAACCGCTACAATCGGCTTACTCGCTTTGGCTATTTCAGCGGGTGTGCAAGCGAAAACATTAGTGTACTGTTCAGAAGGCTCACCGGAAGGATTTAACCCCCAACTATTTACCTCAGGTACGACTTATGACGCAAGCTCAGTACCGCTTTATGATCGCTTAGTTGAGTTTAAACTCGGCACCACTGAAATTACTCCCGGCTTAGCTGAAAGTTGGGAAGTGAGCGATGATGGTAAGGTGTATACTTTCCATTTACGTAAAGGGGTTAGTTGGCATAGCAACAAAGAGTTTAAGCCCACTCGTGAATTTAACGCAGATGATGTGATATATACATTTATGCGTCAAATGGACCCAAATCATCCTTATCATAAAGTCTCTGGTGGAAGTTATGAATATTTCACTGGGATGGATATGAATAATATGATCGAGAAGATCGAAAAAGTGGATGACAATACGGTTCGCTTTGTACTTACCCGTTCAGAAGCGCCTTTCTTGGCTGATATGGCAATGGACTTCGCATCTATTCTTTCTGCCGAGTATGCAGATAATATGATGAAAGCAGGGACTCCTGAGAAAGTGGATCTCAATCCTATTGGTACGGGACCTTTCCAACTGCAACAATATCAAAAAGACTCACGTATTCTTTATAAAGCGAATGATAAATATTGGGGGAAAAAACCTGATATAGATCGTTTAGTTTTCTCTATTACGCCAGATGCTTCAGTTCGTTATGCCAAATTACAAAAGAACGAATGTCAAGCAATGCCTTACCCAAATCCTGCTGATATCGCCAAGATGAAACAAAATAAAGATATCCAGCTACTTGAACAACCCGGATTAAACGTGGGGTATATCTCTTTTAATGTGGAGAAAAAACCGCTCGATAACCAAAAAGTACGCCAAGCATTAAGTATGGCTGTGAATAAAGACGCCATTATTGAAGCTGTCTATCAAGGTGCAGGTCAGAAAGCGAAGAATCTTATTCCACCGACAATGTGGGGTTATAACGATGATATCGTCGATTATGAATATAACCCTGAAAAAGCCAAAGCATTGCTAAAAGAGGCCGGCCTTGCAGATGGCTTTACTATCGATTTATGGGCGATGCCAGTGCAACGGCCATATAACCCTAATGCTCGCCGTATGGCTGAAATGGTACAAGCTGACTGGGAAAAAATTGGTGTGAAAACCAAGATCGTCAGTTATGAGTGGGGTGAATATCTGAAACGTGCTAAATCAGGTGAACACCAAGCTGTGATGATGGGCTGGACGGGAGATAACGGTGATCCTGATAACTTTTTTGCCACACTGTTTAGTTGCGCTGCGAAAGAGCAAGGCTCTAACTACTCGAAATGGTGTTATAAGCCGTTTGAAGATCTGATCCAGCCTGCGCGGATCACGGCAGATCACGATAAGCGTGTTGAGTTATATAAGCAAGCTCAAGTGGTGATGCATGACCAAGCGCCAGCACTGATTATTGCTCACTCCACGGTATATGAACCAATCAGTAAAAAAGTAGAGAACTATGTGGTCGACCCATTAGGTAAACACCACTTTAATAATGTCTCTCTAAAATAGTCGTGATATTAACGAGCTGAGTTATCTTTACCACGGTACTTCTCTGAGCGTTTAGAGAAGTACCGCTATCCAATAATAATCAATACATTCAGTACACTGTGAGCGCAGGGGCTTTCCCCTGATTTATCAGCGCTATCTTTTAGCTGATGTGTAAAAAGAGAATTAGGATATGCTGCAATTTATCCTTCAGCGTTTGGGGCTCGTGATCCCAACGTTTATCGGAATTACGTTATTAACCTTTATTTTTGTCCATCTTATTCCGGGTGATCCGGTCATGATTATGGCGGGAGAGCGTGGATTATCACCAGAGCGTCACGCTTATTTAATGGCGGAATTAGGACTAGATAAACCACTATGGCAACAATATTTAAATTATCTTAACGGCATTATGCATGGTGATTTAGGTATTTCACTAAAAAGTCGTATTCCTGTCTGGGATGAATTTTTGCCACGATTTAAAGCAACCTTAGAGCTAGGTATTTGTGCCATGATTTTTGCTGTTTCAGTGGGCATTCCCGTTGGGGTGCTTGCGGCAGTAAAACGAGGTTCTATTTTTGATCATACGGCAATCAGTGTGTCACTTGCAGGATATTCTATGCCTATCTTCTGGTGGGGGATCATGCTGATTATGCTCGTTTCAGTGAAGCTTGATCTAACACCTGTATCAGGCCGATTGGCGGATAGTGTCTTTCTAGATGATAGCTATCCACTAACGGGATTTATGTTGATTGATACGCTCTTTTGGGGGGAAGAAGGTGATTTTCTTGATGCGCTACACCATATTATTTTACCGGCCATTGTGCTTGGGACTATTCCATTAGCGGTTATTGTGCGCATGACGCGTTCGGCAATGTTGGAAGTATTGGGAGAAGACTATATTCGCACTGCCAGAGCAAAAGGATTAAGTCGTGCACGAGTGATTTTGATCCATGCATTACGTAACGCAATGTTACCTGTTGTGACGGTGATTGGTTTACAAGTTGGTACGATGCTAGCCGGAGCGATACTGACAGAAACTATTTTTTCATGGCCGGGGTTAGGTCGCTGGTTAATTGATGCTCTACAACGTCGAGACTACCCTGTTGTTCAAGGGGGAGTATTGCTCATTGCCACTATGATCATTTTCGTGAATCTATTAGTGGATGTGCTATATGGCATTGTTAACCCACGTATCCGTCATAAGAAATAAGGAGTGCATCATGGCTGAAAATAACGTAACACCGGTCATTAGTGCACCGGTGCCAATGACCCCCTTTCAAGAGTTTTGGCACTATTTCAAACAAAATAAAGGGGCGGTTGTTGGCTTAATTTATATTGTCATTATGCTGTTGATAGCGGCCCTTGCAGGCGTTTTAGCGCCTCATGCACCCAATGAGCAGTTTCGTGAATTTCTTCTAACGCCCCCTGTATGGCAAGAAGGAGGAAGCTGGAGTTTTATTTTAGGTACTGATGATGTTGGGCGGGATATTCTCTCTCGCTTAATGTATGGTGCGCGCCTTTCATTACTCGTTGGTTGCATTGTCGTTATACTTTCGCTGATTTTAGGCATTATTTTAGGTTTAATGGCTGGCTATTTTGGTGGCATCGTTGATATCGCCATTATGCGCGTAGTTGATATTATGCTGGCATTACCCAGTCTTTTATTAGCATTAGTGTTAGTGGCTATTTTTGGGCCTTCGATTATTAATGCTTCAATCGCTTTAACCTTTGTTGCCCTACCTCATTATGTTCGACTGACGCGTGCGGCAGTGTTAACAGAAATTAACCGTGATTATGTTGTGGCGTCTCGTGTTGCGGGAGCAGGCTCTATACGCCAAATGTTTATCAATATCTTGCCTAACTGCCTTGCTCCTTTAATTGTGCAAGCCTCTTTAGGTTTTTCTAATGCCATCTTAGATATGGCTGCCTTAGGTTTTTTGGGAATGGGCGCACAGCCACCGACACCAGAATGGGGAACCATGTTATCTGATGTACTGCAATTTACCCAAAGTGCATGGTGGGTAGTGACTTTTCCGGGGTTAGCTATTTTGTTGACGGTTTTAGCCTTTAACTTAATGGGTGACGGTCTACGAGATGCACTCGATCCAAAATTAAAGCAGTAACGGAGTAAGAGCATGGCGTTATTAAATATAAATCAATTATCAGTTCACTTTGGTGATGAAGATACTCCGTTTAAAGCGGTAGACCGGATCAGTTATCAAGTAGAAGAAGGTCAAGTGGTGGGCATTGTTGGCGAGTCTGGCTCAGGGAAATCAGTCAGTTCATTAGCGATTATGGGGCTTATTGATTTTCCCGGTCGCGTATCAGCACAAGCCTTGCAATTTGATGGACGTGATCTAATGCAAATTTCTGAATCTGAACGTCGTGATTTGGTTGGTGCTGAGGTTGCCATGATATTTCAAGATCCGATGACAAGCCTTAACCCTTGTTTTACGGTCGGTTATCAAATTATGGAGGCCCTCAAAGTTCATCAAGGAGGAAGTCATCGTACGCGTAAACAGCGGGCGATTGATCTATTAACGCTGGTGGGTATTCCTGATCCCGCATCACGTTTAAATGTTTATCCTCATCAACTGTCGGGTGGAATGAGCCAACGGGTGATGATTGCGATGGCAATTGCTTGCCAACCTAAATTATTGATTGCTGATGAGCCAACTACTGCTCTTGATGTCACCATTCAAGCGCAAATTATCGAGCTATTACTTGAATTACAAAAACAAGAAAATATGGCGTTAGTGTTAATTACTCATGATTTGGCATTAGTTGCAGAAGCTGCAGATACCATTATTGTGATGTATGCAGGGCAAGTTGTTGAATCAGGCCTCGCAACAGAAATTTTCAAAGCGCCTCGCCATCCTTATACGCAAGCTTTATTAAAAGCATTACCTGAATTTGCGAGTGATAAAGCTCGGCTTGAGTCATTACCGGGCGTGGTTCCGGGACGTTATGATAGACCGATGGGGTGCTTACTTAATCCTCGTTGCCCCTATGCACAGGATACTTGTTTTCAGATAGAGCCAGAATTGAAAGAGATGGGTAAACATCGAGTGAAATGTCATACACCATTGGATGATACAGGGAGACCAACATATGGCTAATGTTAATCCGAATACTGCAGTGCCTTTATTAAAAGCGGTTAATCTTGCCAAATATTACAGCGTTAAAGGTGGACTTTTTGCGAAGGAAAAAACCGTTAAGGCACTAGATGGCGTCTCTTTTGAGCTCGAGCGAGGAAAAACATTAGCCGTGGTTGGGGAGTCTGGCTGTGGTAAGTCAACCTTAGGTCGATTATTAACGATGATTGAAGTACCAACCTCAGGAGAGCTTTCATATCAAGGGCAAAATTTATTAGTTAAAGATAAATCAGCGGAAAAATTACGGCGCCAAAAGATCCAAATTGTCTTTCAAAATCCTTATGGATCATTAAATCCACGTAAGAAAGTGGGGCAAATATTAGAAGAGCCTCTATTAATTAATACCACGTTAAGTGCACAAGATCGTAAAGAAAAAGTACTTTCTATGATGGCGAAAGTAGGTTTAAAGGCTGAGCACTATAGTCGTTATCCGCATATGTTTTCAGGAGGACAACGCCAACGTATTGCTATCGCCCGTGGTTTAATGCTTGAACCTGATATTGTGGTTGCTGATGAGCCTGTATCTGCCCTAGACGTTTCTGTGCGAGCTCAGGTGCTTAATTTAATGATGGATCTCCAGCAAGAGATGGGACTTTCTTATGTTTTTATTTCCCATGATCTTTCCGTTGTTGAACATATTGCAGATGAAGTGGTGGTGATGTATTTAGGGCGCTGTGTTGAAAAGGGCACTAAAGCACAGATATTTGAAAACCCACAACATCCTTACACCCAAGCGTTATTATCAGCAACACCAAGATTAACACCGACATTAAGGCGAGAGAGAATTAAATTAACGGGTGAATTACCTAGTCCGTTAAATCCACCACCAGGATGTGCTTTTGCTGCTCGTTGTCGGCGCGCATTTGGAATGTGTACACAATTACAACCGACTTTAAAAGAGTATCATGGGCAGTTGATTGCTTGTTTTGCCGTAGAGCAAGATCACGGCGAGTTTTAATCAATAGATTGATAAATTTGGTTTATAAAATAAGAACAATGATATTATGTGTTGTTCTTATTTTTATATGACTAGCGTTTCTTATTATTTAGTCTCCCTTTAAATTTACTAAATAAAAGGGACGTTATGTTTTATAAAAAATTGCCATCATTAAATCTTCTAGTTATCTCTATTTCATTTGCTTTTATACATAATAGTGCAGTAGCCAATAACGTTATTGTAGATGCAGGAAAATCTGCAAACACAACAGTGAGCAAGAATGGAGATGGTTCAGAAACTATTTCTATCAACAAAGCAAACGATATGAATTTATCAGTTAACTATTTTGAACAATTTAATGTTGGAAAAGAAGGCGTTAATATTGATAATAGCGAGGCAAAAGCAAAAGTTATTCTTAACGAAGTGACTTCAAAAAAAACGAGTTCATTAGAGGGTAAAATCTCTGTTTTAGGACAAGATGCAGAATTGATTATCGCCAATCCAAATGGAATTGATTGCTACGGATGTCAATTTTCAGGTTCAGATAAGGTGATGTTAATTTCAGGGAAGTTAGATAGTATTACAGGCAAAAAAATTTACTTATCAGATGGTTATGTTAATCTAAAGAATGTTAATAATTTCAATGAAAAACAAACAATCAATGTTTTTTCTAATCGTATTAATATATTGGGTAAAAATAAAATCCCAGTTTTTAATGTGATCAATGGCTATGAAACGGTTAGTTTTGTTGATTATGATTGGAAAGGTGACCAAGGAAAAGAGCTATCTAAAGATAACCAAGAAGGTCTCTCTATTTTAGAAAATAGTTCATTAAAAACAGATCTTTTCTCTCTACAAGGTGGCATTTTTAATCTTGATGGGGATCTAATCACTAAAAAAATCAATATCATTCGTAATAAAGAAATTAATGCTAATGAAAAATCAGTATTCGGAATTATTAATAAAAAAAATGAATTTAGAGCATATAATGAAGTAGATCTAATGTTCATGTTAGCATCTATGAAGTTATATTTTCTTGAAATAGATGCAAAAAAATCAGCTGAAATAGCATTAGAATTAGAGGCATTAGAAGAAAAAATAATGGAGTTAGAGCCTCATAATATACATAAAAATAGACTAAAGAAAATAAGAGAACTAGCTACTGAAGCTAGGAGAGTTGCTGATCAACAGCAAGCAGAATATAACAAGATCCAGAGTGCTGTTCTTAAAATCGATGAAGCTAAACAAGCAGAAAAAAGAAAGTTGGAGGCTGAGGGTAAAGAAATAGGATCAGCACTTCAATATATAGAAAGTGACAATATTAACTTTAAAGGTAAACTAGCTATTATAAATAGCGAAGTTTTATTTAATGCGAGAAATATTAATGTTGATATTGATAAAACAATTTCTTATGTCAGAAATTCTGGTGTCTCATTTAATGCCCATCAAGATAATAACTACTCGGGTAGATTTGCGCTGAGAAATAGTAGTATCAGATTTTTAGGTTATCGAAATATCCCGATAGGAGATGGTAACGACGATAATAGCTTAGATAAAAATAAGCTTAATGATATTAATTTAAATAAACTATCTATGCTTGGTTTTGGTCAGATTTTTGCACATGGAGATAACATAAATATAACAGATGTTAAATTTAAAGAAACTCTTTCATATGATGGATTAAGCAAAACTTATATAGATTTGATAGCTGATAATGAAATTAATATTAAAGGTCAGTTTAAAACTTCTTTAATTAATGAATATAGCTTATTTAAGTTCGCTAGCAAGATAACGGAGAATGACAAGGTTATTTTCGATATTAACCCACATAAAACTAAATAATTTAAATGATGATATTTAATAATAACAATTAAAAGAGTAATAAAATTATCATCTAAAAAAGATGAATATTATCTGGCTATTTGTGTTTATAGCCAGATAATTCTTTTTATTGATTTTAACCTGAGTAGAGATGCAGGCTTTCGTGTGTTTTTTCTTTATTGATTGTGATACATAATCGAAAAAATACAGTATAATCACCGTTGTTCAAGCATGGTTACTGGAAATAGCACTGATGAAACCTCATCTCAAACGTTCACTAACAATCAAACAGATGGCAGCTGTTGCAGGTGTCACGTTGGTGACTATTGCTATTTTTATTAGTATTCAGCTTGTTTATTTGATTGATCAACGCCGAGAAGATTATCAAAATCAGCTATTTAATGCGGCAGTCAGTATACAACAACCGCTAGCTGATGCGCTATTGCGTTCAGATTTAAATGATGCCAAACAACTGATCATTAGTTTAAAAACGACCGGGATACTGGGTAAAGCGATTGTGACACAACCCGAAAATGTTCAGGTGATGAACTTAGATTTTGCACCGAAAAAATCAGTTTCTCAATTTTCACGTTGGCTGTTTGGCATCCCTGTTGAAGTGACTATCCCTTTACAGCCTTTAGGTATTACCTCCGCTGACGATAAAGCCTATACCAGTCATCTTATTTTACAGGCAGATACTAACCGTTTTTATCGTTTTGCGAGTAATACTGTCGCACTGATGTTGACGACTTATTTATTAATGGGTCTTATCCTCACTATTGCAATTAGCTGGTGTATTAATCGTATTATGGTAAAACCGTTGCGCCACATTGCTGTGACTCTTAATAAAAGTAATCAGGTTTCGATGTTGTCGTGTTCAGAATCTCATCGTGATGATGAGATTGGTTTGCTGATTAAAGGATATAATCAACAAAAATCTGATCAAAAAGAGTCAGATATCTGAACCTTCTTACACCACTATGACTCTAATCACGTGAGTGATTTTATTTTAGCGTTCTGTGGTGATAAAGATGACAACGCAACATACAGACATTTTACATCTAACATGTCTTCCGGCATTTATTGTTAAACCTCATAAGTGGTTTAATACCAAGGATTAATAAAACAGAGGTTCACATGCAGGGTGCAATGACACGAATTTTATTGGGAAGCGTTATGTTCAGCGCTGCTATTTGTCAGGTTCAAGCTGAAGCACTGCAGCCTGATCCTGCTTGGCAAGAAGGGCGACTCGCAAATGGTTTCCAATGGCAAATTTTACAAACACCACAACGCCCAAATGATAGGATCCAAATTCGCTTATTAGTGAATACGGGCTCTTTATCAGAAAAGCGCAGTGAAACAGGGTTTTCATCTCTGGTGTCAAAACTGAATGTGTTAGAAAACACCGGATTAACACCAGAAAAACGCGATAATCTTTGGAAAAATGCATTCGATCCTGATTATCCATTGCCACCGATGATCGTCTCTTATGACTTTACGGTTTATAACTTAAGCTTGCCTAATAACCAGCCTGAATTATTAAAAGATGCCTTTGCATTATTGGCGGGCATAGCAAAACCGGCACAATATACAGAAGATGCGGTTCGAAATGCGATTCAATCACCGCTTCCGGTGGTGACTTTTCCCGCTAATATTGATGATCCTATCTGGCGTTCACGTCTAGAAGGCTCAAATCTAAAAGGCCATAATCCAGGTAAACCGGTTAATCATTCGGTAAATACAAAAGAGTTATCAGATTATCAACAGCGTTGGTATACCCCAGATATGATGACGTTATATATTGCCGGTAATGTTGATAATCGTATCTTAACCGAAAGTATTAATCAGGCATTTTCTTCTCTTGAAGGAAAACGCGTGACACCTGTGCCTGTGCCTGTTCTTGCCGATATGAAACCAGAAACATTGTATGTGCAAGAACCCATGCGAAAAAATGACCAAATCTCTCTTATTTGGGATCTAGATTGGTCACCAGTGAAAGATTCTGACACACTGAGCCGTTATTGGTTAAGTGATTTAGCGCGTGAAGTGATTTTTGTGCACTTAGGTCGTAGTCTCGAACAGCGTAAAGAAAAAGAAAGTACGCAAGTGAATATCGATTGTCGAGTGCAATATCAACGAGCCAGTTGCTCGTTAAATGTTGATACAGCAACGGCAAATATTCCTGCACTTGCCACTTGGGTGGGGGAAGAGCTTGGCGAATTACGTAATCAAGGTGTCAGTGATGAATTGTATCAAGATTTACTTCAAGAAAAGCAAATTCAACTCACTCAATTGTTTGCGCGTTATGCCAAAACAAGTACTTCTATCTTAATTAATCAGCGTTTATTGTCTCAGCAAAGCAATATTATTGATATTCCACCAGAGCAATATCAGCGTTTACGCCAAGCATTTTTAGCGGGTTTAACGAAAGAGATGTTAAATCAAGAGTTATCGAGAATTCTATCTGAGGATATCACTTTTGTATTAACGCAAAGTAGCGAGACGCCAACGGTAAACTTGGGTGAATTGCGTGTGCAATTTGAAAAGCAAGTTCACCCAGAAACAGCGAATAGCTCAAACACGGCTAAAACATCGTTAACTACTGGTGAAAAAGCTTCGGTGCAGGCAGATGCACAACAGACAAAATAGATAAGTAGTACGGCATTAACTTAATAAATAAAAGCTGGAAATAGCCTAACGCTATTTTCAGCTTTTTTATCGTTATATGTTAAACCGCTAGCTTATTTTTTTGCACTGGCACGTAAATCGGTTACTGTTTTACCACCTATCCCCCAGTTATCTGTATCAACTTCATCGATAACGACGACAGTTGTCGCAGGATTTTTGCCTAACACATCCACTAAAAGCTGTGTTGCCCCAGCAATTAATTGTTCTTTTTGTTCTGCTGTTGCACCTTCGCGGGTAATTTTAATATTAACGTATGGCATTTATTTTTCCTTATTACGTTTTACATTATTTGATAGGTGGTTAATGCAGGGAATTAACCCTATCTCGTGAGGTTACAATTTTAGGTGATAGATTGCGTTTCACTCTTGTGTTTTTCTTTGCGCATATTAGGTCCATCTGTTGCAATCCAAGCGGCACAAAAGAGTGTTAGTCGTGCAAAAAAGTAGAAGAAAGCCATTAAACCAATCACAGAGCCAAAAGCTGCACCAGAAGGTGAACTGGCTAATCTAGGTAATAACCATGTCATCACCGACTTTAAGATCTCAAAGCCAATTGCGGCGATAAGCGTTCCTTTTAATAATGAGATACGTTTAGGTTGGTGACGAGGTAAGATCCACAATATCCACAAAAATAACAGATAATTGGCACTAATAGAGATAGTTAAACCAATGGTTGTCCAAGCAGGTGTGAGCCATTCAATACCATCTAAACCTAATGTATGCACAATCAATTTTTGTGCGGAGCCAGCAACGGAGGTTAGTGTAATAGTGATAACAAGTGCAACAAGTAAACCGATAAGGGCTAAAAAATCGCGAAAATAACGAAAGTAAATTTTTTCTTGATCCTCTTTGTTGCGTTCCCATATCGGGCGAGACTGAGCCAAAATGGCTTGGCGTAAGTTCCCGACCCAGTTAACACCAGAATACAAGGCGATGGCTAACCCTGTTAAACCTACGGTTGTACGTTGACGAACCGCAGTATCAATACTTTGTTGAACGGTTGAGGCTAAAGTTGGATCATCAATACTATTGGCAACTCCCGTAATTAATTTGGCCAACAAATCAGGGTTTGAAGCTAAAATAAAACCCGCACAAGCAAAAGAGAGCATTAGTACAGGAATTAATGATAAAAATGAGAAGTAAGTGATAGCCGCACCAAACTGGTTTCCCATTCGGTCAGTAAAACGCTCTGCCGCTCGAATAAGGTGAGCAATAAAGGGAATGTTGGTAACAAAATTAGTGAATTTTATACCAATACCAATGGCTTTTTTTCCACCATGAAGCCCTTTTTCTAACCCATGCTTAATGGGCTGAGTCAGTTGAGTGTTTTTATTGGATGCCTTTTTCTGTGTCTCTTCTGACATATATCCTCTTTAATTAAATCAGTCCATTCTTAAGAATTGAGTACTATTATGATAATGATTATTGAAAAATAGCATAAGGTTATGCCTATTACATAACTTAATGCTTATTATCATTAGCTATCTATTAGGGTAGCAGAGTTGTCTGCTTTGGCTTAAGTATGATGATATTTTTAACAGTTATGCGCTTTTTATCTAAGCAAACCTATGATTAGCAGGTAGTTCGAATGAATAATAATTCCCATTATATGGCTTAACATAATGGGAATTTACGGGGCATTATTTTTTTGTGAGTAGCTCTAACTCTTCTTCAGCTGCTTTCAACTCAGCTTTTGCTTGCGCAAGTTTATCTTCTCTTTTAGTAATTTTATCGCGCTCTCCCTTAAGTTGCGCTTCTTTTAATTCTAATTCACGCTCTTTCACTTCCAGTTGTTTTTCACGTAATTCTAGGCGGGTATCTTCAACAACCTTTTCTGGAGTGCAATAACGTTCTACTTTATTAAGTGCTCGCTCTAAGCCTTGTACTCGATATTGATTACCATGCATTTTGGCATAGTCGATTTGTCGTTGAATATTCTGTTTTTTGATGTCACAACCATTAACCGCTGTTTCTGCTGATGCATAACTAGCTGTTAAACTAAGAATAATTGCAGTAAAAATATATTTTTTCATTCTATTCCTTTATCTGACTTAAGTTAAATATTGATTTATCATAACCTCTGCCTGCCAAGACTCAATGTTTCTTTTTCTTTCAATAAAGAAGTTCAGCTTTTTCTGATACACTTAGCTTATTCACTCTTTTCAGAGTAAGTTAATTACTTTGCTATGCCCATTTCTAACGGAAGATAAAGAATGCTGAGCTATCGTCATAGTTTCCACGCTGGCAACCACGCCGATGTATTAAAACATATTGTTCAAACCCTGATTATTGAGTCTTTAAAAGAGAAAGAAAAACCGTTTCTTTATTTGGATACTCATGCTGGCGCTGGACGTTATCAGCTCACCAATGCACATGCGACTCGCACGGGAGAATACTTAGAAGGCATTGCACGCTTATGGCAACAAGAAGAGGTGCCTGAACTTATCTTGCCTTATTTGGAGGCGGTCGGTTCGTTAAATACATCTGACGAGTTACGTTATTATCCCGGCTCTCCTTTATTGGCTGCTAAATTATTGCGTGAGCAAGATCTGTTAATGCTAACTGAATTACATCCCACCGATTTCCCTTTATTACGTACGGAATTTTCCCGCGATAAACGTGTGAGAGTGTGTCGGGAAGATGGCTTTGGACAATTAAAATCAAAACTCCCTCCCGCCAGTCGTCGTGGGTTTGCTTTAATTGATCCACCTTATGAACTTAAACAAGATTATAGTGCGGTTGTTAAAGGCATTGTGGAAGGCTATAAACGTTTCGCCACCGGGACCTATGCAATTTGGTATCCTGTTGTGCATCGCCAACAAATTAAACGGATGCTAAAAGAGCTAGAGGCCACCGGTATTCGTAAAATTCTGCAAATTGAGTTGGCAGTGAAACCAGATAGTGATCAACTAGGTATGACTGCATCAGGTATGATTGTTATTAACCCACCTTGGAAATTGGCATCACAAATGGCGTCTATCTTGCCTTGGCTACATAAAACCTTGGTTCCTGAAGGTACTGGACACACATTAGTTGAATGGGTTGTACCAGAATAAATCATTTATTACTGTTTTACCTATTACTGTAAAAGCGAAAACCTAACCTGCTAAGTAATAAAATTTGTCATAATAGACTTTATTACATGAAAGAATTAGCCTGTTAGGTACCTATTTTTCTACAGATAAATGGATTAGATCAATTATGAGCAAACATTACGATTATATCGCCATCGGTGGCGGTAGTGGTGGCATCGCATCAATCAATAGAGCGGCTATGTATGGCCAAAAATGTGCATTAATTGAAGCGAAAGCGCTAGGTGGCACTTGCGTTAATGTCGGTTGTGTCCCGAAAAAAGTGATGTGGCATGCTGCGCAAATTGCCGAAGCAATTCATCAATACGGTCCTGATTATGGTTTTGATACTACAGTAAACCGTTTTGATTGGGATACATTAATCAGTAGCCGTACTGCTTATATTGATCGTATCCACCAATCTTATGAACGTGTATTAGGTAATAATAAAGTTGATGTTATCCAAGGCTTTGCCCGTTTTGTTGATGCGCATACTATTGAAGTAAACGGTGAAAAAATTACCGCAGATAATATACTTATCGCCACGGGAGGCCGTCCTATTCAGCCAAACATTCCAGGGGCTGAATATGGTATTAACTCTGATGGTTTCTTCGAACTTAGCGCATTACCAAAACGTGTTGCTGTTGTGGGTGCCGGCTATATTGCTGTTGAATTAGCGGGTGTATTAAATGCGTTAGGGAGTGAAACACACTTATTTGTGCGTAAACATGCACCATTACGTAGTTTTGATCCACTAATCGTCGATACGCTGGTGGAAGTAATGGAAGCGGAAGGGCCTAAATTACACACCCATGCAGTTCCTAAAGCTGTGGTTAAAAATGCCGACGGTAGCTTAACGTTACAACTTGAAAATGGCTTAGAGCAGACGGTAGATACTTTAATTTGGGCGATTGGTCGTGAACCTGCTACAGATAATATCAATTTAGCGGCTACGGGTGTTAAGCTAAATGAAAAAGGGTATATTCAGGTTGATAAATTCCAAAATACCAATGTGCCCGGTATTTATGCCGTAGGTGATAACACAGGTGCGGTAGAATTAACCCCTGTTGCGGTAGCCGCTGGACGTCGTTTATCAGAGCGATTATTTAATAATAAACCTAATGAACATTTAGATTATACCAATATTCCAACAGTAGTATTTAGTCACCCAGCTATTGGTACTGTGGGTTTAACGGAACCTCAAGCTATTGAGCAATATGGCGCTGAGCAAGTGAAAGTCTATAAATCTTCTTTTACTGCCATGTATAGTGCAGTGACACGCCATCGTCAGCCTTGTCGGATGAAATTAGTCTGTGTGGGTGCTGAAGAAAAAATTGTCGGTATCCACGGTATTGGTTTTGGCATGGATGAAATGTTGCAAGGTTTTGCAGTGGCATTAAAAATGGGTGCCACGAAGAAAGATTTTGATGATACTGTTGCTATCCACCCAACGGCGGCGGAAGAATTTGTGACAATGCGTTAATTTTTTCACATTTAATTAAAAAGCGAGTACTACTATAGTGGTATTCGCTGTTTATTTTAGCTAATCGTGCTATCGAGTCTATTTATTTTATCTGCATAAATGGTCGCTTTAAATACAACATCAGTCGTTAAATGTTAATAAAATATTCATGCCCTTTCTTATCAATACCTCCATCTAAGACATACTTTTCCTTTTAATTCAAGTTAATACTTATTTCGACTCTTTTGTTTCACTTTATTATCAATAGGTTTTTTTTTATAAGTAACCATAATGTTTCTAATGGTATTATGTCTTATTAGTATTATTAACAAATTATTATATTCATTAACATTATAATAAAACATGATATTATAAAGCCTCTAAAAAATAATCTAATAACAATATAAATAGTAAGACTATTACTGAGGTAAAAGATGAACATTTCAAGGAGAAAGCTACTTTTAGGTGTTGGTGCTGCGGGCGTTTTAGCAGGTGGTGCGGCTTTAGTTCCAATGGTTCGCCGTGACGGCAAATTTGTGGAAGCTAAATCAAGAGCATCATTTGTTGAAGGTACGCAAGGGGCTCTTCCTAAAGAAGCAGATGTAGTGATTATTGGTGCCGGTATTCAGGGGATCATGACCGCTATTAACCTTGCTGAACGTGGCATGAGTGTCACTATCTTAGAAAAGGGTCAGATTGCCGGTGAGCAATCAGGCCGTGCATACAGCCAAATTATTAGTTACCAAACATCACCAGAAATCTTCCCATTACACCATTATGGGAAAATATTATGGCGTGGCATGAATGAGAAAATTGGTGCGGATACCAGTTATCGTACTCAAGGTCGTGTAGAAGCGCTGGCGGATGAAAAAGCATTAGATAAAGCTCAAGCGTGGATCAAAACAGCTAAAGAAGCGGCAGGTTTTGATACACCATTAAATACTCGCATCATTAAAGGTGAAGAGCTATCAAATCGCTTAGTCGGTGCTCAAACGCCATGGACTGTTGCTGCATTTGAAGAAGATTCAGGCTCTGTTGATCCTGAAACAGGCACACCTGCACTCGCTCGTTATGCCAAACAAATCGGTGTGAAAATTTATACCAACTGTGCAGTAAGAGGTATTGAAACTGCGGGTGGTAAAATCTCTGATGTGGTGAGTGAGAAAGGGGCGATTAAAACGTCTCAAGTTGTACTCGCCGGGGGTATCTGGTCGCGTTTATTTATGGGCAATATGGGTATTGATATCCCAACGCTCAATGTATATCTATCACAACAACGTGTCACAGGGGTTCCTGGTGCACCACGTGGTAATGTGCATTTACCTAATGGTATTCATTTCCGCGAGCAAGCGGATGGTACTTATGCCGTTGCACCACGTATCTTTACGAGTTCAATAGTCAAAGATAGCTTCCTGCTAGGGCCTAAATTTATGCACTTATTAGGTGGCGGAGAGTTACCGTTGGAATTCTCTATTGGTGAAGATCTATTTAATTCATTTAAAATGCCGACCTCTTGGAATTTAGATGAAAAAACACCATTCGAACAATTCCGAGTTGCCACGGCAACACAAAATACGCAACACTTAGATGCTGTTTTCCAAAGAATGAAAACAGAATTCCCAGTATTTGAAAAATCAGAAGTTGTTGAACGTTGGGGTGCCGTTGTGAGTCCAACATTTGATGAATTACCTATCATTTCTGAGGTCAAAGAATACCCAGGCTTAGTGATTAACACGGCAACAGTGTGGGGTATGACCGAAGGCCCAGCAGCGGGTGAAGTGACCGCTGATATTGTCATGGGCAAGAAACCTGTTATTGATCCAACGCCGTTTAGTTTGGATCGTTTTAAGAAGTAAACCCTTGTTTTACTGTAATTAAACACATTAAGGAGTTTTCATGCGCTATAAAAGTCTACTTGTTGCTTTACCTTTCGTGTTCGGTGTAGCAAGTGCAAATGCAGCGGAGAATGTTGTGCATCATAAATTAGACGGTATGCCTATTTCAGAAGCAGTTGAAATTAACGCAGGTAATAATCTGGTTTTCTTAAGTGGTAAAGTGCCTACTAAGAAATCCGCAGATGCACCAGAAGGTGAATTAGCTTCTTACGGTAATACCGAAGAGCAAACTATTAATGTTTTAGAACAAATCAAAACTAACCTGAATAACCTTGGTCTTGATATGAAAGACGTGGTTAAGATGCAAGTATTCTTAGTTGGTGGTGAAGAGAATAACGGCACTATGGATTTTAAAGGCTTTATGAACGGTTATTCTAAGTTCTATGACGCTTCAAAAACCAATCAATTACCAGCACGTTCAGCATTCCAAGTGGCTAAGTTGGCTAATCCAGCATGGCGTGTAGAAATTGAAGTGATTGCAGTTCGTCCTGCTAAATAAAGACACCCTGTATTTTACCTTATTTTAAGGTAAACCAATTTTATAAAACGCTAGAGAAGGGCAACTTTCTTTAGCGTTTTTTATGGCTATTTTTTTTCCGTTAGCCACTGAATAATAAAATCAGCAATAGCTTCTGGCGAATTAATATCTAGCAGTGGGAGGGATGTGTCTAAATCACTATCACTAGCTAGTGCAATCACATGTTCATCCAGTAACTCATTAACACTTCGCTCATTGATATGGCGGTAAAGTGCAATTTTAGGGATAGCCTCTGTTTTGAAACCTTCCACTAAAATCATATCGAGTTTACTTGCATCAAAACGAGAAGCGAGATAGTACAAATCCAGCTCAGCTAAATCAGGGGTTTCGGTCATTAATGCCCAACGTTGTTGACTAGCGACTAATGTTTGTTCGGCTCCAGCTTTTCTAAGTTCATAGCTGTCTTTGCCTGGTTTATCGACATCCATATCATGATGGGTATGTTTTATCATACCAACCCGAATGTTTCTGTTACGCAACAAAGGAATAAGTTTTTTTAGTAAGGTTGTTTTACCTGTACCACTCCAAGCGGTGATCCCTAATAGCGGTAACTGATTTTGTGTCATCTTATGAGCTCCTATTTTGCTATGTGATTGGCGTTTGCTATATCTTCAGGTGTGTTTAAATTAATAAAGGCTGCGGCCTGATTAGCAAATAAAACCGGTTTAGCGGCGATTTGGCGCATAAATAGCATTAATTTACGGTCACCTTGAGCGAGATAAGCCTCAAGTGTTGGAATAAGACAACGATTTAACAGTGCCAGTGTTGGATGCTCTCGCTGCCCATCGTCGGCATAGACGGCTAAGGCATCCCCTTTGTGACGATAGAGCGTTTCAACCAAGTTGCTAGGAAAATAGGGGACATCACAAGGAACAAACACAACCCAAGGGGTTTGAGCTTGTTTTAATAATGCCAGCATTCCAGCTAAAGGACCGGAAAAATCACTGGTTTCATCGGTGATAACAGGATACTGGCTTTGGCGATAGCGTTCCAGATTACGGTTTGCACTAATCAGAATAGAGGCAACCTGTGGTGATAACTTTTGGGCAATATGGAGGTATAAAGGTAGCCCATGTAAGAGTTGAAGCCCTTTATCAGCGCCTCCCATTCTAGTAGCTTGGCCACCGGCGAGTATACCGCCTGTGATATTCTGGTTTTTCATAGTCAATATTTGTGAATGAGTTTGCGAAAAATTGCGAACAATACTTATCAAGTAAAGACGATATAGTAATAGAAAGCACGAACTTATTCTGGTTACATGTAAAGCAACAGCAATTTTTTAAAAAAAGCGTAATATTTACGCAGATTGACAGAGGTTGTCTTTTTCTCTTAGAGAATACTTGGTACTTTGTTGTTATTTTAATAATAAGGATTTTTTGTATGAAATGTCACCGTCTTAATGAAGTGATGGAATTATTGCACCCAGTATGGGAAGAGCATTCTGATTTAAACTTAGTTCAATTATTACAGAAACTGGCGGATGAAGCAGGTTTTAAAGGTCAACTTGCTGATCTAACTGATGATATTTTGATCTATCATCTAAAAATGCGCAATACCGCACCCACAGATGTTATTCCTGGGCTGAAGAAAGATTATGAAGAAGATTTCAAAACAGCTATTTTACGTGCTCGCGGTGTGATTAAAGATTAATTTCAGGATAGGACATGGCCATATCTGCCTCATTTAATTTTCAAGGATTGTCTCCCGATAGTATTTGGGATGCGCTAATTAATATTGGGTTTTATCCTGATTCAGGGCTGACGGAATTAAACAGCTACGAAAATCGTGTTTTTCAGTTTATGGATGAGCACAAACAACGTTATGTGGTGAAATTTTATCGTCCTCAACGTTGGAGCTATTCACAAATAAAAGAAGAACATGAATTTGTTTTAGCGCTAAAAGAGGCACAGGTTTCTGTCGCAGCGCCTATCGAGGTAAAAGGCGAAACAGTTCATCTTTCTAATGAAGGGTTTTATTTTGCATTATTCCCAAGTATTGGGGGAAGAGCATATGAAACTGATAATCTATTTCAGCTTGAAGAGGTGGGGCGGACATTAGGACGTATTCACCAAATAGGTAGAAAAAAGAGCTATCAATATCGGCCGACACTGTCTGTTGCGGACTATTTGGTCGCGCCAAAATTAGAATTTGAACAAAGTGATTTAGTTCCAACGCAATTAAAATCTCAATTTATTGATGCTATTGATAAAATTATTCATGAAGTGAGTCCTAAATTATCAGACTCAACATGGAAAAAATTACGACTACATGGGGATTGTCATCCCGGCAATATATTGTGGCGTGATGAAGTCGTTATGGTTGATTTTGATGATTCTCGTATGGGAAGTGCAATTCAAGATTTTTGGATGTTATTAAGTGGCTCAAAGCAAGATCAGCTTATACAGCTAGATACATTGCTTGAGTCTTATAATGAATATCAAGATTTTGATGTGAGAGAACTATCATTAATTGAACCTCTACGTGCGATGAGAATGGTGCATTATATCGCATGGGTATTAAAGCGCTGGAAGGATCCTGCTTTTCCAAGAACCTTTGTTTGGTTTCAAGAGCAAGACTTTTGGTTTAAACAACTCGCTTTATTTAAAGGGCAAGTGGAGCAATTAAATGAGCCACCTTTACAACTTAGCCCAATGTATTAATTTTTAGGAGATAATACGAAATGAAAAAAATTTGGCTGGCGTTAGCAAGTATGGTGTTAGCATTTGGTGTTTCAGCTGCCGATATTTCTGAAGGTAAGCAGTATACAAATCTTTCTAAGCCTGTTGCAGGTGCTCCACAAGTGGTTGAATTTTTCTCTTTTTATTGCCCTCATTGCTATCAGTTTTCTGAAGTGTATAAGGTCAATAGCACAGTTGAAAAAAATGTACCAGAAAACACCAAAATGGCTCGTTACCACGTTGACTTCTTAGGGCCGTTAGGTAAAGAGATGACCCGTGCATGGGCGGTTGCTATTGCATTAGGTGTTGAAGACCAAGTCTCTCCAGCCTTATTTAAAGGAATACAAGAAACACAATCTATTCGCTCTGTTGATGATATTCGCACTACCTTTATTAATGCAGGGGTAAAAGCGGAAGATTATGATGCAGCAATTAATAGTTTTGTGGTTAACTCATTGGTAAGCCAACAACAAAATGCGGTAACTGATTTCCAAATTAATGGTGTACCGGCAATGGTTATTGATGGTAAATATAAAATGAAAAATGATGGCATTAGTGCTAAATCACCAGAAGAGTATGCAAAAGCTTATTCTGATGTCGTCAATCAATTACTGATGAAAAAATAATTGATCAATTATTGCTAATTGATAGATAAGTAGAAATAGCTACCAATGTTAGATAAAAATGGCACCCACTGTTTGTGAGTGCCATTTTTTTATTCTTCATATTTCCTTCATAATATAACTATCCACATTAATTGATGTATATCTAATTAATTCAATATAATTAGTAATGCATCGTAAGTCATTGATTTTTTAATTATGTTAATAAAGTGAAAATAGACTTAATCACTTAATATAGATAGGGTTACAAAAATACTCACAGAGTTATCCACAGGATATTCATGAATAATACAAACAATGTAATGTCAGGGAAATAGTCTGTAATATTACTGTAAATCAATATTAACGAACTGACTCTTTTGGTTCCTTGTTTATGGTTGTGTTGCGCTAATTTTTTTAGGTAAAGAAGCAATAACTTGTTATATTTTAGTTTATTATTTTTCGATGCTAAGTGTAATTGCTTAGTGTTTGGAAATGTTAAATAGCTAACCTCTTAGAATAATGAAAAATGTAGATTTTATGTTAATAATGATTATTTAGCATTTAATTTAACTGCTTTATTCTCCCATTTTGCTTATTTGACAATATTCTTTTACTTATGCTAGAACTGGTAATAGTTATATTTATTATCCAATATAAAAAATTCATTCTTATATATTGGATAAATAACAGTAGGAGGCGTGATGCAAAACGAAACAGATCCTGAAAATCTTACTTTACTCGATGAATCTACCTCAACAAGCCTTGTTCCTTATCGTGGAATTAGATTAGCGAATAACCCAATAAATAAATTAATGAGGAAAATTAAACAGAAACTCGCCACGCTAAATGAAATTAATATTGTCACATTAGTCAGTTGGATTGCAACAGTCACTGCCTGTGGTATGTATGTCTCTTATATTCCACAAATAATGGACAATCTTAATGGCATTAAAACTAGCCCATTTCAGCCTTTTGTTGCAGCCATAAACTGTTTATTATGGACTTATTATGGTGTGAAAAGTAAAGAATATCCCGTTGCGATTGCTAATGCTCCCGGTATTCTATTTGGTACTATTGCTTGCCTTACTGCAATTATTTAATTAATTAACTATACCGTGTTTTATTACCGTATTTTATTAAAAATAATATAGAGAATATAAATAACCATATATTATTGAGGTGTTTCTATATTATTTTTAGTCATTATTTTGTATAAAAACGAATAATATTTATCGTCTTTTTATTAAGATAAAATTGATCTGCTTGATTTATTCGAATCAATGATTGTCGGTGACTAACCGATAATTATATCTGTCTATCGTGATAAGAAGTTTGTCAATAATCTCAGGTAATATTCGTCTATTGCGTTGCAATGTGGCATTCTAGTCATATCAATGAACCTCAGAACAATGATGAACAGATTATGGTCCAGATAGCAGAAAACCCCTTTATCCTTGTAGATGGCTCTTCATACCTTTATCGTGCCTATCATGCTTTTCCTCCGCTAACTAATAGCAAAGGTGAACCCACAGGGGCGATGTATGGTGTGTTAAACATGCTACGCAGCCTAATAATTCAGTATAAGCCTAGTCATGTGGCGGTTGTGTTTGATGCTAAAGGCAAAACATTCCGTGATGAGTTGTATGAGGAATATAAATCTAATCGCCCACCAATGCCAGATGATCTGCGTGAGCAGATTGAGCCTTTGCATGAAATGGTTCAAGCTATGGGCTTACCGTTACTTTCTATTACTGGCGTCGAAGCTGATGATGTGATTGGCACATTGGCATTAAAAGCAGCCAGTGATGGTCGTAATGTGTTAATCAGTACCGGTGATAAAGATATGGCACAGCTAGTTACGCCCAATATCACACTTATCAACACGATGACGAATGTTATTTTAGGCCCCGATGAAGTTAAAGAAAAATATGGGGTGCCACCGGAGTTGATTATCGACTTTCTCGCCCTGATGGGTGACTCATCAGATAATATTCCCGGTGTTCCGGGGGTGGGTGAAAAAACAGCATTAGGGCTATTGCAAGGACTTGGTAGCTTAGAGGATATTTATCAACAGCTTGATAAAATAGCCACATTGAGTTTCCGAGGTGCGAAAACACTTGGCGCTAAAATGGTTGAACATGAGAAAGTTGCCAAACTTTCTTATCAATTAGCGACAATTAAAACAGATGTAGCGCTTGATAAAACCTTTGATGACTTAGTGGTTAATGAACCTAATTTAGATAAGTTACTTGAAATGTTTACGCGTTATGAATTTAAACGCTGGATAAGTGACTTACAAAATGGTGGTTGGTTAGCTCAACGCAGTAGCCGTAAAGCGCCAGTCCCCTATAGTGCAGAAGTCGCAACACCCAAAGAGCAGCCAGCTGCAGACAATTTCCCGGTTATCTCTCAAGAGAACTATGAGTCTATATTGACTCATGAAAGCTTAATGCGCTGGGTTGAGGTACTGAAAAAAGCGCCCGCCTTTGCTTTTGATGCTGAAACAGATAGCTTGAATAATATTGATGCACGTTTAATCGGTCTGTCATTTGCGGTAGAGCCTGGCAAGGCCGCTTATATTCCATTGCGTCATGATTATCTAGATGCACCAGAGCAATTACCTGTTGATGAGGTACTAACTGCTTTAAAACCGATTTTAGAAGATAAAACCATCTTAAAAATTGGGCAAAACCTGAAATTCGACCGCGGCATTATGGAAAATGAAGGCATCGAATTAAACGGTATTTATTTTGATACCATGTTGGAGTCTTATGTCTTAAATAGTGTGAGTAGCCGCCATGATATGGATACCTTAGCGGAAAAGCATTTAAATCATAAAACGACGACATTTGAAGAGATTGCTGGTAAAGGTAAGGGGCAACTTACCTTTAATCAGATTGAGGTTGAACAAGCGACCTTATATGCAGCGGAAGATGCTGATATTACCTTGTTACTGCATCAAGCGCTTTATCCTCAAATAGAGGCGATTGCACCGCTAAAACACGTTTATCACGATATTGAGATGCCATTAGTCCCTGTGCTTTCACGCATGGAGCGTAAGGGCGTATTGATTGACGCACAAGTGCTTGCCATGCAATCCCAAGAAATCACTCAACGTTTAGCTGAGATTGAAAAAGAGACATTCGCGTTAGCAGGGCAAGAATTTAATCTCTCTTCGCCTAAGCAATTACAAGAGATTTTATTTGAAAAACTCAATCTTCCTATTATCAAGAAAACGCCAAAAGGTGCCCCTTCAACAAATGAAGAAGTGTTAGAAGCGTTAGCGCATAGTCATGAGTTACCTCGTTTAATTTTAGAACATCGTGGATTGGCAAAATTAAAATCGACTTATACGGATAAATTGCCGTTGATGGTCAATAGTAAAACTAAGCGGGTGCATACTTCATATCATCAGGCGGTGACTGCGACAGGACGTTTATCTTCTCGTGATCCTAATCTGCAAAATATTCCAGTAAGAAATGAAGAGGGGCGTCGTATTCGCCAAGCGTTTATTGCCCGTGATGGTTTTAAAATAGTTGCTGCCGACTATTCTCAAATCGAATTACGTATTATGGCGCATTTATCGCAAGATAAAGGTTTGCTTGATGCTTTTGCTCAAGGGAAAGATATTCACCGAGCTACTGCATCTGAAGTGTTTGGTATACCTTTAGACGAAGTCACCTCAGAACAACGTCGTAGTGCGAAAGCGATCAACTTTGGTCTTATTTATGGTATGAGCGCATTTGGTTTATCACAGCAGATTGGTGTTGAACGAAAAGAAGCACAGCGATATATGGATCTCTATTTTGAACGTTATCCAGGGGTATTAGATTATATGGAGCGTACCCGTAAACAAGCGTCACAGCAAGGCTATGTGGAAACGTTAGATGGACGCCGTTTATATCTGCCAGAGATTAACTCTAAAAATGCGATCCGACGTAAAGCATCAGAGCGTGAAGCGATTAACGCACCTATGCAGGGAACGGCAGCCGATATCATTAAAAAAGCAATGATTGCGGTGGATAATTGGATCTGTCATGAATGCCCTGATGATGTACATATGATTATGCAGGTACACGATGAATTAGTGTTTGAGGTACGAGAGTCATATTTAGAAAAAGCAAATGCGATGATCCATAAACTCATGGAAAGTAGCATGGAGCTTGCTATTCCACTGAAAGTCGAAGTCGGAGTCGGTAATAACTGGGATGAAGCCCATTAATGACGAGATAACACTTTGTTTATAATAGATATCAGTATGGTTTTTTAACTGATGAATTTAAGCGGGATAGCCATAAGGTTTTCCCGCTTTGCTATATTTAAAGCTTGGGAAGGGGCAATAGGAAGTGTGGGGGGATAAAAAATAAAAAGCCCAGTTGTTTGACTGAGCTTACACTATAAAAGTCATTAGTATTAACAATATCAAAAGTTAAATACATTCCATTAAGCAACTTGGGTGCTGTTGAGTTTGCTTAATTTTTTCTGTTTTTTCTCGATACGTTGACGTTTTAACGGCGATAAATGGTCTATAAATAGTTTACCATTGAGGTGATCTAGCTCATGTTGAATACAGCCAGCAAAGAGATCGGCTGCTTCTAGCTCGATTTCATCACCATTTCTATCTAGTGCTTTGACTTTTAAGTAGCGAAAGCGTTGTGTGGGAGCAAAAGAGTCTGGGATAGAAAGACAACCATCCATCATATCCATTATTTCATCTTCAGTACTGATAATTTCTGGGTTAATAAGAGCAATGGGTTGATCTCTATTTTCAGAAACATCAATAACGACAATACGTTTAGAGACATTAACCTGAGGAGCCGCTAAGCCAATTCCTCTTTCTGCGTACATGGTTTCAATCATGTCATCGATTAATGTGCGTATTTCGTCATCTACTTTTTCCACAGGTGTAGCAACTTTGCGTAGTCGCTCATCAGGAAAATGCAGTAGCGTTAATACAGCCATGAATACCTCATTTTATCGCTAATTTACAAATTTATTACGGTCTCGCGATAAGCCTATCACAAAATTAGTCTGTATAAACCGCACATTTTGTGTGATTTGTTTTATTTTTAAGCACTTTTTACAGGTGATTTAGATCTCATAAATATGTAATTAAACTACATTTATTGAGCATTTGAATACATGAACATCAAGCTGAATCGTGTTTGCATGTGAAAAAAAATTACAAAAGGGCTTTTATTAGCCAAAAAAATAGAGTACATTATCTCTTGTAGGGTACAGAGGTAAGATGTTCTATCTTTCAGACCTTTTACTTCACGTAATCGGATTTAGCTGAATATTAGCTGCCCCAGTCGACTTTATTTCGACTGGGGCATTTTTTTATCTAAAATTTGCACGAGTGATTAATGCTAAGAATGGAAGGGGAAGCCATATTTTCCCCTAGTAAAGCGGATAGCGAGTTAAGCTTCTGTCTCTGGTTCGTTAGTATCAGTAAACCACTCATTTAAGGTATTACGTAATTTATCAATGCCTATTTTTTTCAAAGAAGAAAAACACTCAACACGTATATCACCTGATTTTTCTGACAGTGCATTTTGTACCGCCATTAACTGCTTTTTACGCGCCCCTGATGCTAATTTATCCGCTTTAGTGAGCAAGACGAGAGTCGGAAGCTCTGAATCCACCGCCCAATCAATCATCTGCATATCGAGATCTTTTAATGGATGACGGATATCCATTAAAATAACAACTCCTTTTAAGCACTCTCTTTTTTGCAGGTATTCACCTAAAGAGCGTTGCCATTTGCGTTTCATCTCTTCGGGGACTTGAGCATATCCGTAGCCAGGTAAATCGACTAAACGTCGTCCTTCCTCAATTTGAAACAGATTGATAAGTTGAGTACGACCGGGTGTTTTACTGGTTCTTGCCAATCCATTTTGTTGCGTTAGTGCATTTAATGCACTGGATTTACCCGCATTAGAACGACCCGCAAAGGCAATTTCAATTCCTGTATCTGGTGGTAAATGGCGGATATCAGGTGCACTGATAATGAAATGTGCTTTTTGGTAATTAAATTGGGTCATTATGGTATAAGCCTCTCTGAAATAATGCGCTTCCTCATGCATACTAAGATGAGTTTTGCATAGAGAATCGAAAATCGATTAATTAACTATTCCCTCTATTTTGGCGTAATTTAGCGACTTATAACAGTAATTAAACATGAAAATTTACCCTGTTATGATGTAAATGCGTTTATTGTGCGTAAATAAAGGTAAATGATTGGCACTATTTGCCCCAGCGAATTAAAATCGCTGCATATTAAGTAAGTTGTAGACTATTAAAGTAAAGGATCCCTGCATGTTAAAACGTTTTTTTGTCACTCTCGTTACCGCTTGCACCTTGACAACAACAAGCCTTGCAATGGCTGCAACGGGAGAGACCTTTGTTAAATTAGTCACATCTGAAGGCAATATTGAACTGTCACTGGATAATAAAAAAGCCCCTATCACAACGAAAAATTTTATTCAGTATGTCGAAGATGGTTACTATAACGGGACCACTTTTCATCGAGTGATCCCCGGATTTATGATCCAAGGTGGGGGATTTACGGCAGATTTGCAACAAAAGCAGACACGAGAGCCGATTAAGAATGAGGCTGATAATGGCTTACGTAACTTAAAAGGCACCATTGCAATGGCTCGTACATCAGATAAAGACAGTGCCACAAGCCAATTCTTTATTAATGTTGCTGATAATGCCTTTTTAGATCATGGTCAACGTGATTTTGGTTATGCGGTGTTTGGTAAAGTAGTGAAAGGCATGGATGTTGTCGATAAAATTTCACAAGTGCAAACCCGCAATATTGGTCCTTACCAAAATGTACCCGTTAAAACCGTGACGATTTTATCCGCTGAGGTGGTTAAAGAATAATGGGTGATTAGGTTAGACACTTCTCTAGCCTAAGCCAGTCAATGAACAGATATCCAGAATGCGTTCTCACATTCTGGATATTGTCGATCAAAAAAATTATTTCTGATCTTTGTTTTTGACATATGATCTTCTAGTACCGCGCTTGTTTGCTTTATTTATCTCTTAATTGATGAATAATCACCGTCATTATTGTTATTGCGCAATAAATCAACAGCTTTTCTTACTTACTATTTATATTTTACACCTGTGCTATGATAATCGGCTTCGTTGTATCCAGGTCGGTTGAATAACGAGCTATTTTGTCAGGGATATAACGGTTTCAAAATAGCATTAAAACAGATAATGATAATAAAATCAGTCGGATAAGCTAATATGCTGTTACTTATTGATAATTACGACTCGTTTACCTACAACCTTTACCAGTATTTTTGTGAACTGGGGGCGGAGGTTGTTGTTAAACGTAATGATGAGATTGGGCTTAAAGAGATCGAAAAGATGATGCCATCACATCTTGTTATCTCTCCGGGACCTTGCACGCCAGATGAAGCAGGGATCTCTCTTGAGGCGATACAGCGATTTGCCGGGGAAATACCTATTTTAGGTGTTTGCCTTGGTCATCAGGCGATTGGGCAAGCTTTTGGTGCATCCGTTATCAGAGCCCGTGAAGTGATGCATGGCAAAAATTCATTAATACACCATAATCAGCAAGGGGTGTTTAAAGGGCTTAATCGACCTTTAAGCGTTACCCGTTATCACTCTTTAGTGATTGATGCGACAACCTTGCCTGTCCCTTTTGAGGTTACAGCATGGAGCCAACATGACGGGAATGTTGATGAAATTATGGGGATACGTCATCGTACTTTACCCATTGAAGGTGTGCAATTTCATCCTGAAAGTATTCTGAGTGAACAAGGGCATGAGTTATTAAATAATTTTCTTAAATATTAATTGGATAATGAAAATTTAGCGTCATTATCCACTTTTATATTAAACCTTATTTGATTTTTTATTCATATTTAGTGATTATATTTTCATTGTATAGCTAAATGTCGGTCAGGTGGGGTAATGATAAATCAACGTATTAATCGGGCAACTTACGATCAGGTAATGTTGCCAATTTATTCACCAGCAGATTTTATTCCTGTTAAAGGGCAAGGTAGCCGTGTTTGGGATCAACAGGGAAAATCCTATATTGATTTTGCTGGTGGTATTGCTGTTCTAGCGCTTGGGCATGCGCATCCACTATTGAATAAAGCACTGCAAGAGCAAAGTGAGAAGCTTTGGCATGTAAGTAATGTGTTTACTAATGAGCCGGCATTATGTTTAGCTCAGAAATTAATCCAACATACTTTTGCTGAGCGTGTCTTTTTTGCCAATTCTGGGGCAGAAGCGAATGAAGCCGCACTTAAATTAGCACGACATTACGCTATTACCCGTCATAATCCTTATAAAACGAAGATAATTGCCTTCCACCACGCCTTTCATGGTAGAACATTTTTTACAGTCTCTGTTGGGGGACAACCTAAATATGCGGATGGTTTTGGTCCTAAACCTGCGGATATTATACATGTCCCTTTTAACTCTCTTGATGCTGTAAAAGCCGTGATTGACTCTCATACTTGTGCCGTAATACTGGAGCCTATCCAAGGTGAGGGCGGAGTGACACCGGCGACAGCGGAGTTTATGCATGGCTTACGTACACTATGTGATAAGCATCAAGCGCTATTAATTCTTGATGAAGTACAAACGGGTATGGGGCGAACCGGCAAACTATTTGCTTATATGCACTATGATATACAGCCCGATATTATTACCAGTGCCAAAGCATTAGGTAGTGGTTTTCCTCTCAGTGCGATGTTAACCACCGAGGATATCGCTTCGGTAATGGGGGTAGGAACACATGGTACGACTTATGGGGGGAACCCATTAGCCTGTGCAGTAGGCAATGCTGCTTTTGATTTAATCAACACTCAGGCGGTATTAGAAGGTGTCAGTGAGCGTCATCGTTGGATAGTGGATGAATTGCAGGCGATAAACCAAACTTATGCTGTATTTTCCCAAATTCGTGGACAAGGCTTATTAATTGGCGCGCAGTTAGCACCACTGTATGCAGGTAAAGCAAAAGAGTTACTTGCACTGGCCTCTAAGCATGGCTTAATGATGTTAAATGCCGGGGCTGATGTAATACGCTTTACACCATCGCTGATTATTACCCTCGAAGAGTTACAAGAGGGCATGAATGCGTTACGAAAAGCGCTTGATGAGTTTGTAAAAGCAGAGTGAATTCAAATGTAAAACCCCATCATTGCGATGGGGCTTCATACAAAATAATCACTGTCCATCAGTTAAATGGGCTGTTTTCAATGCAACTTAACGAGTACCGTAAACAACGATAGTTTTACCGTGTGCTGAAATGAGGTTTTGATCTTCCAGCATTTTTAAAATACGGCCTACAGTTTCACGTGAACAACCTACAATTTGACCGATTTCCTGACGTGTAATTTTAATTTGCATGCCATCAGGATGCGTCATTGCATCAGGTTGTTTAGCTAAATTTAATAAAGTTTGTGCAATACGACCTGTTACATCAAGGAAAGCAAGGTTACCTACTTTTTCTGATGTGGTTTGTAATCTATTCGCCATTTGAGCGGAAAGGCGCATCAGAATGTCAGGATTGACCTGAATTAATTGGCGGAATTTTTTATAGGAAATTTCTGCTACTTCACAGGCTGTTTTTGCTCTAACCCATGCACTACGTTCTTGATCTTCTTCAAATAATCCAAGTTCACCGATGAAGTCACCTTGATTTAGGTAGGAAAGGATCATCTCTTTTCCTTCTTCATCTTTAATAAGAACAGCCACGGAACCTTTAACAATATAATAAAGTGTTTCCGCTTTTTCACCTTGGTGGATCAGCGTGCTCTTGGATGGATATTTGTGAATATGGCAGTGTGACAAAAACCATTCAAGAGTCGGGTCTGTTTGCGGCTTGCCGAGAACCATTCGCGTTATCCTCTGTACGTTAATGCAGCCTTTCAAAACGGATTGACACCCTTTTGATACAGCGTGCTTAAAATCCTATCTTTACCGATTAACTTCCTGAGAATTCGGAAAGTTAATAAGGAATAGATTATAATAAATGAGAAAATAATGCATTGATCTTAACCACTATCATCAAGCAGATATTGTTTTTAACACAGTTAACGCATTAAGTCTCGTTTTACGCAGTCAGCATAATAAACCTATTTGCTAATTGCTAGTTGAATTATGAGAATGTACTCTTTTAGTCTTAGTTGTATTTAGGGGAAAAATAAAATGGAAGCACGTGTTAAATGGGTTGAAGATTTATCTTTTGTTGGCGAATCATCTTCCGGTCATCAAGTTATGATGGATGGTAATTCAGGTGATAAAGCGCCTAGTCCGATGGAAATGGTATTAATTGCTGCGGGTGGTTGTAGTGCTATTGATGTGGTGAGTATCTTACGTAAAGGTCGCCACCAAGTCACTGATTGTGAAGTGAAATTAACATCAAAACGTCGTGAAGAGGCACCTCGTTTATTTACCGATATTAATTTACATTTCATTGTTTCCGGCAAAGCGTTGACAGATAAAATTGTTGAGCGAGCTGTACAATTATCAGCAGAAAAATATTGCTCTGTTTCTTTAATGTTAGGAAAAGCG
>NZ_CAWQOK010000095.1:0-2770 GCF_963896075.1 Proteus sp. G4415 | reverse complement strand
TTTTACTTATTGTTTTATCTCTGTTGAATAAAAGAAAAATAAAAAATGGGTAAATTAACCTATTGAATATATAATTAATTTGTATGTGCCTTGCAAAGCGTGAGCAGGATATTTATCAGAATGTTTAATTATGATCTATAATTTAAATTGAACTAATGATTGATGTTTATTCATAAAAAGGAGTATTTATGACTGCTAAAATTGATCCAAAAGCATTTTTTGATTTACCCTTTGAGAATGGTAAAGACATTACGGATAAAGAATTAAAAGCCGCTTATGATGCAGGGCACACTTTTATTCATATTGATTTAAGTGATGCGCATTTCTCACCACAAATTACCTTGTTCAATGGTAATGAATTAGATCGTATTCGCGGTGGTGTAATTCGTATTGATAATAACTCAACGAAATCTACTTTAGTTGCTGAAGGGCCAAGTAAAAAACCAGAGCAATTAAAAGCCGGTTATTATTACCACGCTTCAGGTACTACAGGTTGGGATATTATTGTTAAGCCTATTAAATAAAGAAATTTATCAATATCCAATTTAACGAGATATTGATATTGACGTTAAAAATTTGTGTGATCAGGGACATCAGATATCCGTCGACTAAAACATTATCTGATGTTCTTTACTGTAATGTGCATTTATACACTTATTTAGGTGCTTTTTATGGGGGTACTTCACATTGGGCGAGGGTTTACGGCGTTTTTCGCTAAGCCAACATTAATCTTATTTTATTTGTTCCCAGATCGTCATGCCTTGTCGTATGTTTTCTCATCAATTATAGGGTGATTTATCCGTAATTTATTGATTTAGATACATAACTAAACTTATATAGAGCTTTCTTATATAAAGTGGTATTCTTCTTTCATGTTTTCCTCAATATAAAACATACTGAATATAAAAAGGTTGTAAGGACTTAATAAATGACGACTATCGAAAAAATTGAACGCCAAATCAAAGAAAATCCCATCCTGTTATACATGAAAGGATCACCAAAATTACCAAGCTGTGGATTTTCTGCACAAGCCGTTCAAGCGATTTCTGCTTGTGGTGAGCGTTTTGCTTATGTCGATATTTTGCAAAACCCTGATATTCGTGCAGAGCTACCAAAATATGCTCATTGGCCAACTTTCCCACAATTATGGGTGGATGGCGAATTAGTCGGTGGTTGTGACATTATCTTAGAAATGTATCAGCGCGGTGAATTGCAGAAGTTATTAAAAGAGACTGCAGATAAATACCGTGGTGAAGAAGAAGCATAATCCCCATTGCGTTTTTCACCATGATTTAAATTGACCGTAATTAAAAAAAGAGGCCAGTACATTATTTGCACTGGCTTCTTTTTTGTCGCTTAATATGGCACAGCCAAACACATAAGTTTGATTAGGGCGTTGGTAGTGGCCAACCACCTAATTTTTTCCAGCGGTTAACTAATTCACAAAACAGTAATGATGTACGATTGGTATCGTATAAAGCCCCATGAGCGAGTTTACTATCAAAGGGGATACCTGCAGTAATACAGGCTTTAGCTAAAATAGTTTGTCCTAGTACTAAACCACTTAAAGCCGCAGTATCAAAAGTAGCAAAAGGGTGGAAAGGGTTACGCTTTAAACCTGCTCGCTCAGCTGCCGCCATAACAAAGCTATGATCAAAATTAGCATTATGAGCCACAATGATCGCACGGTTACAGTTGGCGTCTTTCATTCCTTTACGTACCATTTTAAAAATGGCGTGTAACGCTTCATATTCGCTGACAGCACCACGAAGAGGATTTGTAGGATCAATTCCGGTAAATTCTAACGCCGCTGGCTCTAAATTTGCGCCCTCAAAGGGGTCTACATGAAAATGCAATGTATTATCAGGTTTTAACCAACCTTGCTCATCCATTTTTAAAGTGATAGCAGCAATTTCAAGTAAGCCATCTGTTTTGGCATTAAATCCACCCGTTTCAACATCAATAACGACTGGATAGTAACCTCGAAAGCGGTTACATAATTCATTAGGGTTTATTTTATCAGGCATTAAACTGTACTTATCCGATGAAAATAGCACATCAGAAATTAATAATAATCAGGAACCAGAAAAGCAATACAATGCCTTTCTGGTTTTACTAATATTTAGTTACCCAGAGCTTGACTGGCACTTTTGTTTTCGATTAATTCAATTTTATATCCATCAGGATCTTCTACAAAGGCGATAATTGTTGTACCACCTTTAACAGGGCCTGCTTCACGGGTAACGTTACCCCCCGCTTGACGGATAGCCTCACAAGTTGCAGCTACATCATCAACCCCTAATGCAACATGGCCAAATGCAGTCCCCATTTCGTAGCTAGTCACACCCCAGTTATAGGTTAATTCAATAACAGCACCGCTACTTTCATCACCATAGCCAACAAAAGCCAACGAGTATTTATATTCCTCATTCTCACTGGTGCGTAGAAGTTGCATACCTAAAACTTTGGTATAAAAATCGATAGAGCGTTGTAAATCGCCTACACGGATCATGGTATGAAGTACTCGCATATAAACCTCTCGTGTTTGTTAAATATGACACCCGACAGTATAAACTGATGGTGTTGTACTATAACGCGTTACAGCCCTATAGTTCAATTTACGCTTTACTCATCAGTATTGTAGTAAATGGGCAGATAATATCTCTTTTTACTATACTCTATAGTAACAAATAATTGGGGAGAATAATCAATGCAAGAACAATTAGAATTCTTCGATATCCCAAGCCCTTGCATTGGTCGATGTGAATCT
>NZ_CAWQOK010000094.1:0-38831 GCF_963896075.1 Proteus sp. G4415 | reverse complement strand
TATAAAAATAAATAATTTAAGTTATTATTATTTCAAATATCACTTAAGTAAAGATGGTTTTTTCGATCGATGGCGTTGATTTTGATAGTTACTACCTATTAATGGTTGGTGAAATGATCGTTAAAATCGATCTTGTTATTGTTGTTCAATGTGTTATATCAATGATTGATGATATATATATGAGAAGGTTATTAGTCAAAACTTGAGTTTTAATATAAATCAAATTGCTTAGCTCTTTCAGATATGGTGCAGAATTCCCATGTAGCAACTTCTTATTTTTTTCACTATAAAACACTAACCCTTTATTAAAATACATTCATAAATGTGCTGGTTGTTGTCGTTCAACTTTGGACGCAACAATTGGCATGTTGAGCCGTTCTTTATATGCGACACCTGAAGTAGCCAAATCGACATTGATTTTGTCTTTTTCTTCTTGAGATAAGTTTGCGAGGTTCATAACGGATCCGGTTAGTTTTTGGAGAGTATAGCAGGGTGGGAGAATTTAACAGAAAACACACTCACTAAAACTTGTAATATATTGATTTATTTGTCTGGTATTGTCATGTTTTGTCGTGTTTTTTCTTATTAATTATATCATGGTTAAATTGTAAATAATTGATTTTAAAACAATAGCTTGATTTAAGTCTGCTTATTGGATTATAGTAGGTCAATATGCGTTTTGCTTTGAGGAAAAAATGACCATGAATGAGGCAGATGCCCGCCCAACGAACTTTATTCGTCAAATTATTGACGAAGATCTGGCTACCGGGAAACATAATAGTGTCCATACCCGTTTCCCTCCTGAACCTAATGGCTATCTTCATATTGGCCATGCAAAATCAATTTGCTTAAATTTTGGTATTGCACAAGATTATCAAGGTAAATGTAATTTACGTTTTGATGATACGAATCCAGTAAAAGAAGATGTTGAATATATCAACTCGATTCAAAAAGACGTTCAGTGGTTAGGTTTCCAATGGGATGGTAACGTTCATTACTCCTCTGACTATTTTGATCAACTGTATCAATATGCGATTGAGCTGATTAACAAAGGCTTGGCTTATGTTGATGAGTTGAGTGCTGAAGAAATTCGTGAATATCGTGGCACACTCAAAGAGCCAGGAAAAAATAGCCCTTATCGCTCTCGTAGTGTAGAAGAAAACTTAGCGCTATTTGAAAAAATGCGTGCGGGTGGCTTTGAAGAGGGGAAAGCGTGCCTACGTGCGAAAATTGACATGGCATCACCATTTATTGTCATGCGTGATCCTGTTCTTTACCGGATCAAATTCGCTGAACACCATCAAACAGGTAACAAATGGTGCATTTATCCAATGTATGATTTTACCCATTGTATTTCTGATGCATTGGAAAATATCACACATTCTTTATGTACTTTGGAATTCCAAGATAACCGTCGTTTATATGATTGGGTGTTGGATAATATCACTATTCCTTGCCACCCTCGTCAATATGAGTTCTCACGTCTTAATCTTGAATATACCGTCATGTCTAAGCGCAAGCTAAATCAGCTTGTGACAGAAAATATTGTTGATGGTTGGGATGATCCGCGTATGCCGACAATTTCTGGCTTACGTCGTCGTGGCTATACGGCTGAGTCAATCCGCGAATTCTGTCAACGTATTGGTGTGACCAAACAAGATAACAACGTGGAAATGGCATCATTAGAAGCTTGTATTCGTGATGATTTAAACGAAAATGCACCTCGTGCGATGGCTGTTATCGATCCGGTACGTTTAGTGATTGAAAATATGCCAGAAGGTGAAGAGATTTTAACTGCGCCAAATCACCCAAATAAACCAGAAATGGGAACTCGTGAAGTACCATTTAGCCGTGAAATTTATATTGATCGTGCAGATTTTAAAGAAGAAGCCAATCGTCAATATAAACGTCTGGTATTAGGTAAAGAAGTCCGTCTGCGTAATGCTTATGTCATTAAAGCAGAACGAGTTGAAAAAGATGAACAAGGTGAAATAACCACTATTTATTGTACTTACGATCCACAGACGTTAAATAAAGATCCGGCTGATGGTCGTAAAGTAAAAGGGGTGATCCACTGGGTCAGCATTCCACATGCTATTCCAGCAGAAATTCGTCTTTATGATCGTTTATTTAGCGTACCGAATCCTGGTGCTGAAGAGGATTTCTTATCAACCATTAACCCTGAATCATTAGTGATCCGTCAAGGTTTTGTGGAAGCAAGCTTAAAAGATGCGGCTATTGAAAAAGCGTATCAATTTGAGCGTGAAGGTTACTTCTGTGCTGATAAGCTTTCGACAGCGGATAAACTGGTCTTTAACCGTACTGTTGGTTTACGTGATACTTGGGCGAAGATTTCGAAACAAGGTTAATACGCTCTGTTTTAGTGGCGTGTAATATCACTAAACTCACATCTTAATAAAATGCTCGATAATAATTTATCGAGCATTTTTTATTTATCAAATAAGTTTGTTTTTATTGACCAATAATTATTATTTTTTATTTTTTAATGTGAGTTTCTATAGCTATTATTTGTATCAATTCTTATTTACGTTGTGTTAAATTATTAACTTTTGTCATCATCTTCTTCTTTTATTTCATATGATTATATTGAATTTGTCTATAATAATAAAAATGTGAACCATGACACATATTTTTCTTTTCTAAAAAAGTTTATTAATTAATACGACTAATAATTCTTTTCTATAAAAACGAAACATTATCATATTAGGTGTGATAATTTTCTTTTTTAATATCAATATATTAAAAAATATTTACGTTCTACTTGTCCCTCATTGACTAAAGAAAAAATATGAAACTGTAATTAAGTAATGTGCCCTTGGTCATATTTTGATAAAAATTCTTTTTTTTAGGTTGATAATTCGCGTCGCGAAAAATAAGCTGTTGTTAACCTAATTTTAGGTTTTTTCCCCATTTGGGGTTTTATATTTGGAAATAGGCGTTGGTGCTTATTTCTTTTTTAGTCAAAGTCAAAGAGGAAACAATGCTATGGTTATGCAACATGCTAAACCAGGCAGGGTGGCACTTGCCGTTATGGGCGCATTGCTTGTAACTGCACTACCTGCGAAAATGTCTTATGCTGAAGGATTTATTGATGACTCAACCCTGACAGGGGGGATCTATTACTGGCAACGTGACCGTGATAGAAAAGAGTTAACACCAAACAGTCCTGATTACGGCAAATATAAAGCCAATTTACACCACTCTACCTTTAACGCTAATCTTGATTTTTCTTCTGGTTATCTGGGTGATTTTTTTGGTATTGATTTAGCTGCTTTTGGTGCTGTTGAACTTAACAACAGTGGGCCAGCTGCACCTAATGAAATAGGATTTAGTGATGCAAAAAGTCGCTGGGATGAAAAATGGACAGGTGATCGCAGTGGCGTGAGTATTTATAAAGCTGCTGCTAAATTTAAATTAGGCCATTTCTGGGCTCAAGGTGGATATATTCAACCTAAAGGGCAAACATTATTACGTCCTCATTGGAGTTTCTTACCTGGTACTTATCGCGGTGCAGAAGCGGGCGCTGTATTTGATTTCGATAAAAATGGTGAACTCTCTTTCTCATATATGTGGACTGATGAATATAAAGCGCCGTGGTATCGGAATATGTACAATTTCCGTAAGGCAGACTTAGAGACAAATATCAGTTATTTACACTCTTTTGGTGCCAAATATGATTTTAAAAATAGCTTAGTATTAGAAGCCGCATTTGGCCAAGCTGATGGTTATATTGATCAATATTTTGGCAAAGTTTCTTACGATTTCCCTATCGCAAATAATACATTAAAAACCTCTTATCAATTCTACGGTGCAAAAGATAAAGTCACTGGAGGGGGAATTAACGATGTTTATGATGGTTTGGCATGGTTACAAGCATTCACTTTAGGCTATACCTACAATGTATTTGATTTTAAAGTTGAAGGTACTTGGGTTAAAGCAGAAGGTAACCAAGGCTACTTTTTACAACGTATGACGCCGGGATGGGCAACCTCGAATGGTCGTTTAGATATCTGGTGGGATGGTCGTTCTGATTTTAACGCCAATGGTGAAAAAGCATTATACGCGGGAGTGATGTATGATCTAAAAAATTGGGATCTACCGGGCTGGGCGATTGGTACTTCCTATGTGTATGCTTGGGATGCAAAACCGAGTAGTAACCCTATTTATGACCAAAGTAAACGTATTAGAGAAAGCGCATGGAATGCCGACATCATGTATACCGTTCAAGAGGGGAGAGCGAAAGGTACGTTATTTAAACTCCACTACACTCGTTATGATAACCATTCCGATATACCAAGCTATGAAGGTGGTTTTGGTAATATCTTCCAAGATGAAAAAGACGTTAAATTCAATGTGATCATGCCATTTACGATTTTCTAAATAACAATAAGGATAAAGTGTATTTATTACGCTTTATCCTTAATAGTTTGAGAGTGTGATAGGAGTAAAACATGATTAAAAGCACAAATATCATGATAATAAATGGTCACCCTGCATCTGTTGTTTATGGATCAGAAATAAGTGCATTCCGAGGACAATTTTTAGATGTCAAGGGGTATTGTGACTTTGTTGCTGATAGTATTGAAGGGTTGCAAAAAGAAGGCGCAATTTCCTTAGCTGAATTTATTGAGACTTGTACTGAAGAGGAGATCGCACCTTTTAAAAGTAGAAGATAAGCTGAAAGTATTTACACTACGCTATCCTGCTTGGTTAGAGGCGATATTGAATGCTACGGTTGCTGCCCATGATATTTCAAAATGTAGTAAATCTTTACCAATAAAAAAGGAACTGCAGGCAGTTCCTTTTTTTACTGAGATATTATCCAGAATGATTACTTCTCATCATGTGCGTGGCTATCTTCTTTACAATTACCTGCGGCGCAGTGACCATATAAATACAGGCTATGATTGGAAAGTTTGATGCCATGGCGTTCAGCGATATTTCTTTGACGAACTTCGATAGCATCGTCAGTAAACTCGATAACTTTACCACAATCAAGGCAAATTAAGTGATCATGGTGATGTTGTTGAGTTAATTCAAATACTGATTTACCACCTTCAAAATTATGTCGGGTAACAATACCAGCATCATCAAATTGGTTTAAGACGCGATAGACTGTTGCCAGACCAATCTCTTCGCCGATATCGATCAGTTTTTTATAGAGATCTTCAGCACTGACATGATGGCACTCAGGATCCTGGAGCACTTCCAAGATCTTTAAGCGAGGAAGTGTAACTTTTAACCCAGCATTTTTTAACGCTTTATTATTGTCGGTCATGCGGATTTAATCCTGTTGCTAATGGTGAATTTAATATGTGCTCACAAAATACTGTATATATTCATTAATACATAGGGTATTTAATAACCTTAATGATTATAGGCATGATATTAAAAAATAAACACCCCACCTATCACACTATCTTAGCACACCATTGAATAATTATCATTCTCAATATTAAGAATTTATATTATCCCAGAATTTCGTCAAGGCTCATCTCTTCTTTGATCTGAGCAACCCAAGCGTCAACACGCTCTTCAGTTAATTCTGGTTGGCGATCTTCATCAATCGCAAGGCCGATAAAGTGATTATCATCAGCAAGACCTTTAGATGCTTCAAAATGATAACCTTCAGTAGGCCAATGACCCACAATGACTGCGCCACGAGGTTCAATGATATCACGAATAGTTCCCATTGCGTCACAGAAGTATTCTGCATAGTCTTCTTGGTCACCACAACCAAATAGAGCAACAAGTTTACCGTTGAAATCAATATCTTCTAATGTTGGGAAAAAGTCATCCCAATCGCATTGTGCTTCACCATAATACCAGGTAGGAATACCTAGTAATAGAATATCAAATGCTTCGATGTCTTCTTGACTGGATTTTGCGATATCATGAACTTCGGCATTATCCGCGCCTAATCTTTCTTGAAGCATTTTGGCAATATTTTCAGTGTTGCCGGTATCACTGCCGAAGAATATTCCTATGATTGCCATAAAGTGAGATAACCTCTTTTATTCTCTTTGTCTGTATTTTTGAACAATTACCAGTAAAAGATAAACATCATGTTTTCATAATTGAAAACTAAAGCACTATTTTGACGAAAAGAGCAGGGTAATTCTGTCGAATTTGTGTGATTTTCCTGCTGATTTTTTTAGCTTTGATGTTTTTTTAACGCATAAGTTTGTGCGAGTTGTTCTAGTAATATTTCTTCAATAAGCTCACTACGACTGACATTTTTTGCGCTCGCAAGCTCATTAAGCGCATTGACAGCATCCTCATTTAATTTCAACTCAACCCGACGTAATCCATTGACGCGATCGCGTCGTAATTGGTTTCGTTTATTAATTCTAAGCTGTTCATCCCGAGAAAGCGGGTTTGTTTTAGGTCGCCCAGGTCTGCGTTCATTTGCGAACAAATCCAGTGTGGTGCGATCAGTTTGTTCTTTTGCCATAAATTTTGCTGTGAAAGGGCGTATACCAATGACTCAATATGAAGCGCCCAATAATACCCCACATATCGGCGTATCGCTACTGCTTCCTGTGTTTAACCTATTGTCATTTGGTCTTTTTATCAACAATAACAGATTTAAGAGCAATAATTGTACGCTATAAAATAGTATTGCTGGTGATTTATAACCAACAAAGGAACATTATACTGTTTTGGCTAAGAAGCGACGAATGGCCTTAATTACTGTTTCTGGTTTTTCAGAATGCACCCAATGTCCTGTATTGGCGACAACAAAGGCGGTTGCTTGTGGAAATTGGCGAGCAATATTATCGCGATATTCATCTAAAATATATGGGGATAGTCCACCACGTATAAACAAAACAGGATGATGCCAAGCAGGCACCTCTTGCCAACCAATAATATCGGGGTAAGCCTGTTTGATTGCGGGTAAATTAAATAACCATTCACCTTTTTTAAATGATTTAAGCAGAAATTGGATAACGCCGTCTTCCTCAATAAAAGGGCGCATAATAGCAATAGCTTCTGTACGTTGTGTGACGTGAGCTTTAGTGACAGCTTCAAGGGCTGCAAAAATTTTATCATGACGACGAACATTATAAGCAACAGGAGACATATCAATAACTACGATACGTTCAAGGCGAAGAGGTGCGAGAGCGGTCATTGCCATTGCAATTTTCCCTCCCATTGAGTGACCTATAACGATTGCTTTTGCGATATTTAAGCTATCAAGCAGGGTTAATACATCTTGTGCCATATCGTGATAGTGCATACTTTCACTATGAGGAGAATGCCCATGGTTGCGCACATCAATTTGTATCACGGTGTGGTCTTGACGTAGATCGCGACCTAGTACGCCTAGATTATTGAGATCACCAAAAAGCCCATGGATCAACACAATAGGTAAATTGTTTATCGTTGCTGTTTCTGGTTGATGTATTTGATAGTTTAATAATGCATTGAGTTTCATATTGATGACCAAAATTAAGTCTATTTTTTCCTTATGATGACATGTGCAATCATATTAGCCAACTTGTTGTCTTTTTCGGAATATGAGATAAAGTTAATCTAACAAGAGATAGTGTAATTTATTATATTCTGAGAAAATAGAATAATATAGATTATTGTTCCAAATTTAACGGGTAAGATAAAATTTTGATATAGCTCAATAAGGATAAGTCAGAGTTTTATATTATTTTAATTGCTGATGTGAAAGGGCATTGAAGAAGATGTCAACTCTATTCTATGGCAATAAATTCAAAGAATAGAAGATGATACAGATAGAAACAATAGGATAAATACCTAGCTTAAAGTTTAAAAAGATTAATTCTTTAATGAATACGCTTTAAGTTATTGAAATTTTACCTATTTTGTTTTTAAAGATTATATCTTATAATCCTAGTCACTTTTTTTTGAAAATAGTACTGGGTAGCAATGAAAAAGATAGAAATTGATGACGAACTTTACCGCTATATCGCTAGCGAAACTAGACATATCGGTGAAAGCGCTTCAGATATTTTAAGGCGTCTATTGAAGCTTGATGCCAAACAGCCCGTACAGCCAGTCGTTGTCACTGAGTCAGTACAAGCGCCTGTCGTTAAACAGGATGCTGATCTTAAGCCTGTCGCACCAGCAAAAAATCCGGTCCGTGAAATGCGTGAACTGCTGTTATCTGATAGTTATGCAGAGAAAACAAAATCAGTTGATCGTTTTTTACAGATCCTGTCTACATTATATAGCTTAGATAGTGCTACTTTTACTCAATCTGCTGAAACAGTACATGGACGCACGCGAATTTATTTTGCCGGTGATGAAAAAACATTGCTCGACAGTGGACGTCATACAAAACCTCGCCATATTCCCGGTACGCCATTTTGGGTTATTACCAACTCAAATACTGAGCGTAAAAGAACTATGGTACAAAGCATCATGCAGGATATGCAATTCCCTGCCAATGAGATTGATAAAGTGTGTGGAACTATCTAAACACTATTGTTAATTGATGCATTGCAAAGGCTTTCGTTTAAAGCATGATTGTGATGTAAAATAGGAGAAGATTTGTGGCAATCCATTCAAGAGCTGGGCAACATACTCGTCAAAGCGATCTGATTAATGTAGCGCAATTAACCGCACAATATTATTCACTAAAACCGCAAGCAAATCAGAATGCTCATCGTGTGAAATTTGGTACATCGGGTCACCGAGGCAGTGCCAAACGTCATAGCTTTAATGAAGCACATATTCTAGCAATTGCTCAAGCTATTGCTGAAGTCCGAGCTAATAATGGTGTAACGGGGCCTTGCTATGTAGGTAAAGATACCCATGCATTATCTGAGCCTGCTTTTATTTCGGTTTTAGAAGTGCTTGCTGCAAATAAAGTTAACGTGATTATTCAAGAGAATAATGGTTATACCCCAACGCCTAGCGTTTCCTTCTCTATTTTAACTTACAATCAAGGGCACCAAGACATTGCTGATGGTATCGTCATTACACCATCACATAATCCTCCAGAAGATGGGGGGATAAAATACAATCCATCAAATGGTGGGCCTGCTGATACTGATTTAACCTCTGTGATTGAAAAACGCGCCAATGAATTATTGGAAAATAATTTATCGGGGGTTAAACGTCTTTCTTATGATGATGCATTAGCGAGTGGTTATATTCACGAGCAAGATTTAATTATGCCTTATGTTAAAGCGTTAGGTGACGTTGTTGATATGAAGGCAATTAAAAAAGCGGGTTTGAAATTAGGTGTCGATCCACTGGGTGGTTCAGGAATTGAATACTGGAAACGCATAGGTGAATATTACGAACTTGATCTTGAGTTGGTAAACGATCAGGTGGATCAAACTTTCCGCTTTATGACATTAGATCATGATGGTGTGATCCGTATGGATTGCTCATCACCTTGGGCAATGGAAGGTTTATTGCAACTGCGTGATAAATTTGACTTAGCTTTCGCCAATGACCCTGATTACGATCGCCATGGTATTGTCACTCCTTCGGGCTTGATGAATCCTAACCACTATTTAGCGGCAGCGATTAATTATCTTTTTCGCCATCGTCCTCAGTGGTCAAATGAGGTAAAAGTGGGTAAAACACTCGTCTCTAGCGCGATGATTGACCGAGTCGTGGCTGATTTAGGTCGTGAACTTGTTGAAGTACCTGTCGGCTTTAAATGGTTTGTGCAAGGTCTATTCAGTGGCGAGTTTGGTTTTGGTGGTGAAGAGAGTGCGGGGGCATCATTCTTACGTTTTAATGGTAAACCGTGGTCAACAGATAAAGATGGTATTATCTTATGTTTACTGGCTGCTGAAATAAAAGCGGTAACAGGTAAAGATCCACAACAACATTATAACGAGTTAGCGCAGCGTTTTGGCTCTCCAAGCTATAATCGTATACAAGCATCTGCAACTCATGAGCAAAAAGCGTTGTTGTCACGATTATCACCAGAAATGGTCACCGCAAATACCTTAGCAGGTGATCCTATTACTGCGCGTTTAACTCACGCATCTGGTAATGGTGCTGCTATTGGTGGTTTAAAAGTGATGACCGATTATGGTTGGTTTGCCGCTCGTCCTTCTGGAACCGAAGAAGCGTACAAAATTTATTGTGAAAGCTTCCGTGGCTCTGAGCATCGCGAATTAATTGAAAAAGAAGCCATTGAAATTGTTAATAATGTTTTTGCCAGTAAACAATAAACTAAATAACTTAGTCGTATAATTTATTTATCACCAAATAGAATACACTCTACCTATAGGTGGAGTGTATTTTTTTAATCATAATAACTTTTAGATCACAACATTGATATCCATCATTGATGATTGATTTAGAATTGAATAAAGAGCGGATAATCAATGCAAAATAATTATGTGTTACGCAGTGTGCGTTATATGTTAGATCTTAGCGATGGTCATATTGTTGATATAATGAAACTGGCGGATTTCACCGCGACTAAAGAGCAAGTCAATCAGTGGTTAAAAAAAGACGATGATCCTGCCTTTGTTGAGTGTGATGATATGGCCTTGGGACATTTTTTAAATGGGCTTATCTTTTATCGTCGTGGTAAAGATGAAAAATATCCTACTCCAGAAGTCGAAAAACGGATAACCAACAATATTATTTTAAAGAAATTACGTGTTGCCTTTGAATTAAAAGACATGGATATGATTAACATTTATGAACTAGCGGATTTTCGCGTTTCTAAGCCTGAACTTAGCGCGATATTTCGTAAGCCAGGACATAAAAACTACCGTAACTGTGGCGATCAACTGGTGAGATACTTTCTGAAAGGGTTAACTGAAACCTTACGTGGCAAAGGTAAAGCGGTGAAGAAATAAAATTAGAGTATTTTATGCTATAAAATTATCTAGTTACTGAATGATACCCCAAAATTGATTTTCTGATTTGGGGTATTTTTTTATGGTATTAACTGGCAAATGAATAAATTTATTGCTAATGTAGTATTACTAAGTAATACAATGTAGGAAGGGTTTATGGCACGAGTAACGAGTGTAACTTTAGGTGAACACTTCAATGATTTTGTGGGCTCAATGATTAATTCAGGGCGTTATGGAAATACCTCTGAGGTTATTAGAGATGCTTTGCGTATGATGGAAATCAGAGAAGAACGACTCCAATTGGTTCGTAAAATGGTACTAGATGGTGTGAATTCACTAGAAAGTAAAAATGACATGGATGATATTTTTGCAAGAGCTGAAAAGGACTTAAATGTATAAACTTTCTCAATTAGCAGAAGAAGATATTTATCAAATTGCTCGTTATACTATTCAACAATTTGGAGTAACTCAGGCAAAAAAATATCATAATGATTTAAAACAGACATTTGAGCTACTAGCTAAAGCACCTTGGATTGGACGAGAATGTAATTGGGTGTGTAATGGTATGAGACGATTTGAGTTTAAAAAACATTCAATTTATTATCTACCAAAAAATGATACCTTATTTATTACTCGTCTTATTCATCATTCAATAGATGTTGATTTTGTTGATTTTCCTAAATAAATATTTCATTACTTATTACCAAATATATTGTCCAGTCATATATCCTTTAGTGCTGATATAGCATTATTGGATACCTTATCTCCCTTTTCTTGTTTTGATTTTCTCTTTTTTATCATTCAATCGCGAAATTATTTACTATAACCGTAATTCAATAAAGTATTAGTTTGCTTTGTTAATAGGTTTTTTGTTTTTGTTTCAATTTTGTTTCATTTTTATTTCATTTTTATTTCTATTGTGAAATTTAATTACACTACAAGCAAAATAAAGGTGATTTTTCGCACAAAATAAGTGGTCTGATCAGTAGTAAAATTTCATCAAATGAGGTAAAATTTCAGCATCAATTCATTTTATGCAGGAGAACACTATGCCAGCTTATAACGAATACACTAAAAAACATGTTTTAGCCCGTCGTACTGGTGCGGTAGCGCTAGGTATTGTGGCATTTCCTGTTATGGTTTTTCATCCTAAACGCGCTCAGTTTTATAGCTATTTACATCGTGTATGGTCTAAAACAAGCAATAAGCCAGTTTGGTTAGCTAAATCAGAAATGGCATTAACTAGCCATAAATAACAGAAAATTCCATTTAACGCCTGTTGAAACAGGCGTTATTTTTTCCCCTTCTTCAAACCCTTTTTAACGTGTTATCACGTGTATTTTTCACTGTTCTATTTATTCTCTTATTTTAAGTTACAATAAAGGTTATTCACTTTGAGAAGTGCTAATTAATCTATTGTTATTTATCACATATGTACACTACGCACTGTGGCGCCGTGATAACAAGGAGAAACAGGATATGAAAAATACTGATCTAGAATTAATTATTAATGAAAAGCTAAGTATTGAGAATTTTCACGACTACGCACCTAATGGTCTTCAAGTAGAAGGGCGCCCTCATATTCAAAAAATAGTGACAGGAGTAACGGCTTGCCAAGCTTTACTTGATGAAGCGGTACGTTTAAATGCAGATGCTGTATTAGTTCACCATGGTTATTTTTGGAAGAATGAGCCAGTTGTTATCCGTTCAATGAAACGCAATCGCTTAAAAACCCTACTATGTAATGATCTCAATCTATATGGTTATCACTTACCTTTAGATGCCCATCCTATTTTAGGTAACAACGCTCAATTAGCGTTAAAAATGGGCGTAAAAGTTGAGGGTGAGATCGAGCCTTTAGTGCCGAAAGGGATTTTTGATCTACCTGTCACAGCCAATGAATTAAAAACACGACTCGAAAAAGCCTTACAGCGTAATGTGCTTCACTGTGGTGACAATGCACCAGATGTTATTCGCCATATTGCTTGGTGTACTGGTGGAGGACAAGGATTTATTCAACAGGCGGCAGAGCAAGGTGTTGATGCATTTGTAACAGGAGAAGTCTCAGAGCAGACGATTCATATAGCAAGAGAAATGGGCGTGCATTTTTTCGCTGCTGGGCATCATGCTACCGAGCGTTATGGTATTAAAGCATTAGGTGAATGGTTAGCACAAACTCACCATTTAGATGTTACTTTTGTCGATATTGATAATCCTGCCTAAACCCAGTTATTGCTATTCTATAAGCTATCTCTCTTATTAACTAAGTGAGATAGCTTTTTATTTAACAACAACCTTGAAATTTATTCATTAAGTTGAATGGGTAGCGGGCTTTGTAATTGTTGCAGATTATCACATAGCCAAATTAACTGTAATAAAGCTTGAGAGTCACGAGCAGTTAAAGCGAGATAACGAGTTAATTGGTTAGCTATTAATGTCATACCTAAATCGTCAGCAATTTGTTTGCTTCTCTCTAATTGCTCTTTTTGCATTGCAGAAAGTTGTTCTCGCCCTGTACATGCTTGGGCTTCCAATACGGATAAAATGGGGCGACAAAATTTTTGTGCAAGGGTTGGTTCACTGTGATGCATTGCCGTTTGTCGCTTACGTTTAGCCATATATTCTTGAATATGACTAATAAAACCAGACTGTTTTTTCTTACGGGGAAATTGGTCAAAATCGAGATAAAACATTTCAATGCCTTGCTCTGTTTTGATCCAAATGGTGGTGGGTAATAAATCGATATTGAAATCACGTCGAACAGGTTGCACGGTGATCGCAACGATTTCTAATTCTCGTTTAGTGAGAAAACGTAATTCTTCTAAATTATTTTGCGTTTCGCCTTCCCAATAAAGGCGCAAAAAGGCCGAATTTCCATTATTATCTACCACTTCCCAAATAACACACTGCTCTACTTCATGCCAAATTAAGGGATTATAGCTTTTGATATGTAAAACCAGAGGGGAAAGAAATCCTTCTGGTTGATCCGTAAAATAATTGGGTAAATCTTGCCAGTTATGAATACCTAATTCTGTTTGTAGTTGATGATAATCTGTGACATCAAGAAAATCGGTTTGATTTTGCGCAAAGCTATCGCCAATAGTAGCTAGTTTCCCTTCATCAGAAATACGAGGCGCTTGTAATAAGAAAGGTCGGCGCATGAGCTTATCTGCAGTTTGTTTCCATAACGATAAACTATGCCAAACACTATAGCGATTAAATAGGGTATCAAGTTGATTAGGGCGAGCTTGTGTCGCTTGTAAAAATTGTTTTGCTTCTTTATCCCAGAAAGTAAAAGTTGTGCCTAATGCGCCACTTTGTGCTGTCCACCAATGTGCATCAATAGGAATAAGCGCGAGACTGGTTTTTTTATCATCATATTGACGGCGAAGTTGTCCTCGTAATGTTTTTAATTGTTCAGGTGTCGCATAAGATAGCTGGAAAAGATAGGCTGAGATATGAGCTAATAGACGTAAGACATTGCTTTCATCCATAGTGAAATGTCTTTCTGCTAACCGCTTGACTTGAGTACTTAATGTTCGTAAATAAGAGGCTAAACGAGGTAAACCCTCGGCACGAGCAGACATATTAAGTAAATGTAATTGCGTTGCGCTACTTAAACTAATGTGTGATAGCCCTTGACGTAATAGATCACCAATAAATTGTTCAATAGTATTAATAAGGGCAATTTCTTCATCATTCAGTGGGCGTTGTGAAGATTTTAAGGGAATTAAATCTTCAGGCCACGTCCAAGGCTGTGTATTTTGCTCAAATATTTTCGCGACAATCGCAAGATGAAAAGCTTTTTTCTGAGAGCTAGAAAAAGGGGATAACATGCCATCGTAACCACTTGCTTGTAAGAAAATGACCGGTTCATCAACATCAGGGAGTTGGATTTTTAGCTGGGTTCCTGTGTCTTCTAGAACTAAGGTTTTATCTTCCCATTGTTCAATTAAGTTAATCGCAGTCCGACAGGCGGGTTTACCTGCTTTTTTGATGAGTAACTCGGGATCAAGCGTAAATAAAGAGGGTAATAAAGGCGGTGTTTCAACAGGCGCTATAATTTTTTCTGCTGATGTTTCAATGGGATTATTAATATCATCAGTCGAATTGTTGTTGGCTTGTAACCATAAAATAGCGGCTAAAATATGTTTGCAACAACCTGCTGCGGAACAATCACAACTGGCTTGCTGAATGCCTGCTTCATGTAAAACGACTTTTTGCCCATCACTGCTAAATTGCCCTGTATTTGCATCAGTAACAGAGACTTTTTCGTTATCAACATCTTTTCTTGCGCGTCTTAATAATCCGGCATTAGCAAAGACGGTAAGCGCATCTTCATCATAATGAAAATAAACGGTCTGCCAACTCATTGCATTACCTCTGCTAGCCACTGTGCGAAATGTTCTGGGGTTAAAGCTGCAACTTGCATACCTCTATCGGCGAGTTTTTGTGCGATAGTTGAGTCATAAACCGGTTGAGCCTCATCATCTAGTGCTGCCAGTCCTAATAACTTAACTTGTTGGCTATTGAGACGTTGTGTGCAATCTAATAATCGGGTTAATGATCCCCCTTCTTCAAAGTCACTGATAAGCGAAATAACAGTACGCTTAGGGTTGTTAACTAAGCTTTCGCAATATTGCATGGCACTAGCAATATCCGTACCTCCTCCCAATTGGACTGTCATTAACACTTCAACGGGATCGTCGGCTAAGTGTGATAAATCGACAACTTGAGTATCAAAAACGATTAAGGAGACATTAACAGCAGGTAATGAAGCTAAAATACTCGCACACACAGCTGCATACATAATGGAACTAGACATTGATGCACTTTGGTCAACACAGAGAATGACATCCCATGGAAAATGCTGTTGCATTCGTGAATTAAAGTAAGGGGTTTCAATCACTAAACGACGATTTTGGGTATCGTAATGTTTTAAATTGGCGGCAATAGTGGCACGCCAATCAAAGTTACGACTATTTGGTACTAACGAGCGTCTAAAGCGATTACGACGGCCGGTTAATGATTGGCGAAAGTTATTACGAATTTGACGCAAAATATCTTCAACCACTTTATGAATAATGGTTTTTACTGCATCTCGCGTTTCTTCGCTCATTCGTCCGCGTAAGCTTAATAGTGTTTTAGCTAACGCTTTAGTCGGCTCCATGGCTTTTAGCGTATTGGGATCTTTAAGAAAGCTACTGATTTGATAACGTTCAATCGCTTGTGATTGCATACGTTCAAATGTGCTATTGGGAAAAAGTTTGCGAGCTTGATTTAGCCAGTTTACGGCAGTAAGTTGCGATGCATCGAGAGAGCCATGGCGACCGCGCTCTTGACGTAATCCTCGGCGCTGATATTCACGGCGATAAAGAAAATCGAGTGTACGTTCAATTTTAAGATCATCAGCATTAAATGTGGCTTGCCCTAAAGCATCATCAGCGTATTGGCCTAAAATCAAGCGCCAACGTTTGGCTTGTTGTATTTTATCTTTAGGCATATCATCATCATGCTTCTCCATGAGTATGGTCTCCTTTCTCTGTTTTCTTCGCCTCAAACCAAGAAATCATGCCTTGTGTCTTAATGCGCTGTTGCAGTTTTTGATTGAGTTTAGTGGCTTCAAGCATTTGCTTGGCACTAAATTCTGATTGCCATAGTGATAAGGCTTGCGTATCTAAACCAATATCATTAGCAATATATTGTGCAAGCTCTGCATTTTGTTTGGGATTAAGTTGGCTAAAGGCAAAACGCAGATCAGGTAAAATCTGAATAAAGCGTTCTTCATCCCATTGCTGTAATAAGCTATTTAAGTGATTGACTAACAACGGCAGGCGAATGACTAGCTCTGGTGCGGTGCGCATTATACCGACAAAATAACCAATGGCATGTTCGGGAGAGCTGCCTGTACTAAAGGTCGCATTTAACACGGCCGCTAAGGTCTTTTCGTCAATATACGAACCTAGATAACGTAATGCATCTACCGCACCTTTTAATAAAGGAACGGTATCTAACTGTCCATCAAGGCGATTAAGTTGCTGATAAAAATCACTTTTATAATCATATTGATGATCCAGTGATGGCATAAACTCAATGAGTTCACGTAAAGAAAGTAGGGCTTGCAGATTGCTTTCTTGTTGTTGCTCATCACCTTGAGCCAATTGCTCTAAGCAAAAGAAGGCTTGAGGGATCACTTGATGTAGCCTATTTTCCAATGTCAGCTCATCGGTAATATCAAGATATTGACGACCTCGCCATAAATGGATCAATTTATGTCCACATTGTGTTAATGACTCAAGGCGAAAATCTTGCTGAATATAGCTATCTAGCAGTTTAAATAGCGTAGGGATACGCTGGTGGAGCCCAATTAATGCCGCTTGAATTAACAAAGTGACCGCACTTTGGCTTGAACGGCTTTGTCCTTGTTCTGCAAGCTGTTTTTCCATTGCTAACAGTTTATTTAAGGCGATAGTTTCAAGTTGAGAGCCTTTTTCTGATAATGAGATCAGTTCACCTTCAACATTGGGGGTCCATGCATATTGCCATTCTTCAAATAATAGATCTAACTGGTGACCAGAAAGAAAATCAGGTCCATTGACACGGTGGGCAAAATGGATTTCTAAAAATGCCAATAAATGTAAAAAACGACTTCTTAAGCGATGTTGGGGGTTGCGATAAACATCACATTTTGTAGTTTTTGCTAATGTATCATCAAGTTTAAAGCGAAACGCTTTGGCACGTTCATAGGTTTCATTGACTAAAGGGGGCGTTGCTGTACCTAATGGAATTTGTCCTAATAGATAACCTGAAAAACAGGTTTTGATTTCGTCCCATAATTCGTTTTGACTGTCATCTAAACTGCCTTTAATAAAGGCGCTTTGTAACCCATCAAGCAAATCATAACGCCCCATACCAGTGTGCTCTCTTAGTAAAGCGAGGCGTAAACTCTGCTCGGCTGCTAGTTTTACGGTTAAATAACTGGGTGGATTATCAAATTGTTGTTCTCTGATAGTCTGAGCCACTGAGCTTAAAAAGGCGATGCCCATTTTATTGCGATAAACTTGCGTTGGCTGTTTTGCCGCCTCATTGTTTTCTAATTTATCATGATGTTGTTGCATTAAGCTTTGCCAAGCTTGCTCTTTTTCGCCCATTTTTTGCATTTTAGTAAAGTGCTTTTGTTCTGAGCTAGAAATAGCGAAAGAGTGGGGTTGTGAAGAAGCTAAGCCTTCGATTAGCGCAAGGGTGTGGGCTCCCCCTGTGACGATTAATATTTTGGCATTAGGCTCGTGCTGTTTGATGGTTTTAATATGAGTGAGCATATGTGCTTCACGTTGTGAAGAGCCCTCAGATGCAAGTACTTCAGGTTCATAGTCAAGGCGCGCAAGTGCACACCAAATAAAAATGTCATTAAACAGTGTTTGCCAATCTGCTAATGCCTCAATACTGCGTAACTCAAAAAGATGCTCCCAAACATCATCATGATCACGGCAATGACATTGTTTAGCTAATTGTGCAATAAATTGGCTATGGGCTAAATAACGTTCTTTTTGTAAGCTACGGCTTTGTAGATCGCTATACTCTTCGTTATTGACTTGAGCCGCCCAAGGTAAATCGATAAAACGTGTTGTTGCATTGATGCGTAAACCACCTCGCAAAGCTTGCCACTCAGGGGAATATTCACAAAATGGGAAATAGGCAGAGTGTAGCGATTTTTCACGCTCTTCTAGGCCACTATCATGATGACAATATTCGGCTTGCCCCATAATAGCAACAGGAGGGAGAGTATCTTTATCCGTTAGGCTAGGAATAAGCGAATTAAAGGTATCCGGACCTTCAATTAAGATATAATCAGGTTTTACAGAATCAATTAATGATAAAACTGCATAAGCACAAGCTGGGCTATGGTGGCGTACAGGGGCAAAATAGAGATGTTGTTGCTGTAACGACGTCCATTTCAGTCGGGCTTGGTCAATTCTTGTTGGTAAAGATATTGAAGGTAGCGTCACCGTGTTGATCCCTTTTTTGGGTGAAAAAGCAGAGTAAGTTAACTCTGCCTTTGATAGATAAATAAATAGACTTTAATGCCTCGCTATAGCTCTTTACGTTTTATTGCCAAAAGTCTTTTGATGCATCAAAGAACGCTTTCCACTCTTTACTATTTCTGGCCCTTTCTCTGGCGACGTTGTCCATGTAATAACGAATACGCTTAATATCATCAGGATTATCTTTTAATACAACGCCGATTAATTGACGTGCGATCGCACTGGCATTCATCACGCCATCACCTAAATAATGCGCTTCTAACGCACAAGCATAAGCGATATTTACGGCTTCTGCTGTTGACATAACCGCATCAGGTGTTTTGATATTGCCACCATCTTGGGTATTACCTGAACGTAATTCTTGGAATGTGGTAACCAGTAATTCCACCACATCCATAGGGATGGTGATTTCTGTCGCTAAAGCACCTAACTCATTTTCAAGCTGTGATTGGATCAAACTGATTTCAAAAGCTGGATCACGAATAGGTTTTACTGTTTCAAAATTAAAACGTCGCTTTAATGCGGCAGACATCTCATGTACACCTCGGTCACGCAAGTTTGCGGTACCAATCAAGTTAAATCCGGGTTTTGCACTAATACGCGCACCGTCGCCCATTTCAGGGATCATTAACTGTTTTTCGGACATTAAAGAAACCAGCACATCTTGAATTTCAGGAGGGCAGCGAGTTATCTCTTCAAAACGAACAATCTTACCTTGTAACATGCCTTGATAAATCGGTGAGCCGACTAATGCTCGTTCTGTTGGGCCTTCTGCTAATAGTAACGCATAGTTCCATGAGTATTTGATATGATCTTCTGTCGTCCCTGCAGTACCTTGGATGGTTAATCCTGAATCACCACTGATAGCAGCCGCAAAAAGTTCTGAGAGCATTGATTTTGCTGTACCTGGCTCACCAACCAGCATTAAGCCCTGTTTGCCTAATAATGTAACAATTGCACGATCAACTAAGGCATCATCACCGAAAAACTTAGGTGTGATACCTAAAGTATCATCACCTAAAATAAATTGGCGCACAGCTCGAGGAGAGCGAAGCCATCCTTGGGGCTTCGGATTATTAGCATCCGCTTTTGTTAAGCGTTCTAATTCTTCAGCAAATCGAACCTCGGCACTTTCCCTAATTGCTTGTTGTTCTTTGGGTGCTTTTTTAGCCATATTCTTTCCTAATTATCCCTAAATTTTACCAAGGTGTTTTCTTTTCCCATTCAGGATCAAATCCTGCACAAGCTTCAGCGACTTTTAGATAATCCGCGTAGCTTTCTGCTAATAAAATCGGTGGTACTTGCTTTAACTCAATATTATTGCGATCCCAGTAATTTTGCTGATCTTTCTCAAAACTTAAATCGAATAAAACCGCTGGAATATTTTCTTCTGGTACATAGCTACCACTAAAACCGATATTGACGTAGTAGTTTAAGCTAGAGAAGAATTTGTAATAGTGAGAGAACGAGCCTCCATCTTCAGCAGGGCCTCGCTGATAGCCCATTTTGGTTAAAATACCCCGTAAGGTGAAGGTGTCTGTGATCCAACCTTTTCGGTCTTCAACTTCTGTTTGTGTCAGATCTAAATCAGGGATCCTATGTTCCATTTGTGAAAATAAGAATTTCACTTTGTAATCTTTGAAGTGTGCAATCCATGCTTTACGCTCATCTTCATTAACTAGGGCGGCGTGAGCTAATTGAATCAAAGAATCATTTTGTAAGGTGACTTCGTCATCTTCAAGGTTAAGTAAAGCACCATCATCAGAAGGGCGGAAGGTATTGATAACTTCACCCTCTTTTACTTCTTGCCAAACTAATTGTTCAATCAATTTATGCATAATAGGGTGAGCTAAAATATACTCTTGCCAATCAGCGCTTAGCCATTGGCGTTGCGCGCACATCGCTTCATATAAACGCACACTTTGTAATTCAATAACTTGTTTAAGTTCTTTTTTACTTGAAGTGAAAAGTTTTTTCGCTTCTTTAATCAGCTCTGGATCGTCATTTTTGCGTGCTGCAGGTAATGACTTAACTTCCTTACCTTCAGGATTAAACAGAACAATTTTTTGTTTTGCATCCATTTTGGCGGTGAAAGTACGCTCACCATATTCCAGTACTAATGTTCCTGAATCATCAAAGCCGGCGGTTGGAATGGTTCTATCGGCTAATTCATCAGCACTCCAACCATTGCGTTCAGCTATTTGCGTAACTAAATTACGCGCTTTTTCCTGCACAGATGCTGTGCGATAACGACGTGATAATGAAAGCAGAAGTTGAATGATAATAGGATCATTACTTGAAGCTACTGCATCAATCATCGCTTCTATTTGCGCACGACGCTGATAGTGATCACGCATATAGTTACGTAATACTGATACCGCAATATGTCCCTCAATTCCACAAATAAGCGCGAGCATTCCTTTATCGCTGATTGCCGAACCTAAATAACGACGTAGTACCTCGTTTTTAATTTCTTCGACGACTTGCTCTAAAGTATAGGTTTCATATTTAGCATAATATTCAGGATAACGTTTGGCCCAATCTTTGTATTGTGTTAATCGGGAAGGGGCATTTTGTTGCGCTTCAGCCATCGCTTCTTCAAGTGTTGGTCCTTTAATATCTTGAGCGACAAAAGTGTGCAGGATAAAGCTTGAAAGTTTATGTTGGCTATCAACGCAAAGTAGGCTGATATAACGTTGTAATAACGCATTACCCCCTGGCATTTTTAATTTGACGGCGAGAATAATCCACCAACGAATAATCGCGGGATCAACCGCTTTTTTGTTTTCCCATGTTAATGCAGGGATCGCCTCGAAGTTAAACCAAGCAAGGCTTGCGGGTGGTTTGGCTTTGAGACCTTTTTCAGCTTCTGCTAATAATGTCTTTGGCGATAAATAGCTTGAAATATCCTCACCTAATTGTTCTAACGCAGTGAGCAGAGCGGCTCGTACTACTTCGCGTTTCTCTTTTTTCAGTAAGGCATTAAGGGCAGGTAATGAGTCAGGGTTATTTAAACGTGCTAACCATTCAATCGCGGTGACTCGAATTTCTTGTTTACTTGAAGTTAAGCCTTCTTGTGCACTTAAGTGAATATTCGGTAAGGTTTCTAATAATTTCTGAGCTGAAACTCGGTGTGTTTTATTTTCACCTAGAGCCAATTCCATGATACGCGGAACGAATTGTGCAGGAATGGTTGGAAAACGGCTTAATACTTCAATACCTTGTGAAGTTTCAAATTGGCGATAGCGGTGTTCACTTTGATTTGGCATTAAGTTTAGCGCTTCTGCAATATAATCAGTATGTTGAGAGAAGAAAGGCCAAACTTGTTCTGGTTTACGGAAACGACGTAAGCCATCTTGATAAGATTCTAAGCACAGCGCCGCTGTGATACGCGTTGCACGTTTGAAATGACATCGTTCTAATACATTTTCAACGTGTCGTAATTCAATATCACTCAATAAACGTTCAGGAATATCACTATTAAAATAGTGAGAGGAAAAGTGATCCGCATGTTGGCGGTTATTGGTGAGCACGCGCACGGCATGGAAAAAGGTGTATTCAGGTAAATTAGGAATACGGTTTTTGTGTTTAATTATTTGGATCTCATTGACTTGAATAGTGCCTTGTCCGCTATTGAGTTTATCCACTAATGCGCGACACTGTTTTTCATCAATTTTAGAGAGATCTTTATAATGGCGTTGTGCCCAATTATAAGAGTGTTTAGACGTTTTATTTTCTTCAATTTCACGTTCAGCATTTTCTTTTGCTTTTACTAACATTTCATTGAAGTTATTCACCAGAATATCGCGGGCACTATCGGGTAATGGTGTGTCTTCTAAGGGAGTAAAATCAGGCGCTTTAATGGCTTCAACGGTATTTGCATTATCAGCAACACAAAAACGTTGTAGCGCACTTTCAATGCTCTTGATAACTGCTTTTGAGGTTTCATGTTTTAATGCTTCTGCCAGCACATCACGGTTTTCACCTTGGCGCGCGAATAAATCAGCGGCTTGTGTACGTTGTTTGGGAGTACCATTCATTAAAACATGGGTTAAATTTTCTTTTACGATTTCAGCAGGTAAGGTATTTAAAATAGGTTCAGCCGTTTTTTTGACGGTTCTTAAACTGCTAGTGGCAAGTAAAACAATAATATCTGCAAAAGTATTGCGTAATATCGTATTTTTATTTAGATAATTTATTAGCTCGACTAAGCCATTCGCTGAAAGTTTTTCAACTAATTCTTTTCTAACAAATTCTTGATGTGAAAGTAGATAGTCTTTTAAATCACACAGTTCATAAATACGCTTAAGATTAGCGGCATAATATTCAGAGACATCTTTTCTATCAAAAATTGCAAATAACGCATTTTCACCGGCAATATTGGCCTCTGCTTCGACCATATTGGCGATAAACTCCATACTCCAATGTTTACGATGTTCTAAATTAAGGTTACGTGCATTATCGTAAGTGGTATAAAACGCATCAACTAACAGGTAGATAACCCAAGTGGGGACTTGCGTTGTTGTTACTTTAATATTGATATCTTGACATGCGGCAGCGATGACTTTGGCAAAACGGGCCACTTGCTCTAAGGAAAAACTTTCACCAACCTTTGAGTAGAGTTTATGGCGGGCATTAAGGCCTTGGGTGATAACCTTACCGTACTTTCCTGTATCAACATTACTGGCATACCACCACTCTAATGTTCCCGCACGATGAAAATAAACGGCGGCTTTCGCTGCATCTAGTTTATTTAATTCAAATAGAATTTCAGGGTTTGTACCTGTAAGTACATAATCTAATGCACGCTTAGGTAAACTTTTATCAAATATAGCCAGTAGGACAAGAGAGCCTTGAAGATATTGTTCAGTAATATCGACGTCTTTTTTCCCAAAAATAGGGAGAATATCTAATATTTTTTTTATCACGCCAGTTCCTTAAGCCATGTATGGATAAACAGTTTTTTTTACCATGAAACAGTAAAACGAACAATTTTATTATTACTGGCGAAAATAAAGTCAAGGCATAACATTTGTTAAATATATGGATATAAACACTGAAAAAGCCAATCTAACTTTATTAATATTCAATTCATCATTATATAAAATGCAATCTCAGGAAAAAGTACTAAAAGTTAAGAAGTGATAATAAAGGCGTTTTTTGTGGATTTTAAAAAGATTAAGAATTGTCTGTTTAATTTGCTAAGTATTAACACTTAGTCCTGTAGATAAGTTAATCTTTCTATTCTTGATTTTTTCGAAATGTTACAAAATAAAAAGAGCTTCTTATAAATATAACAAGCTCTTTTAAATATATTATTTTGCTGTTTGGCGAGAGAAAGAGAGTAACAAAGCACCTATACTACAAATCAGCAAGGTAATCGCTAAACTTTGTCCCCATCCAGCCAGTGCTAAACCACCACCAATAAGTAAATAGTAGAATAAACCTAATAGTGCACCCGCTGTGCCTAAGCGATCTTTATATTGCGCTAAAGCCGTCGCTAAGATATTTGGAATAGCAATGCCATAGGCAACGACACTTGTCATCATTGGAATAATAAAACTAATGTGATTGCGTAATAAATAAACACCTACAGCACTAATTACTGCAATAATACTTGCAAGTAATACTAATTTCTCACATTGCCAATGATGGCTTAATAATGCTTTATTAATGTAAGAACCAATACCGACACCTATTGCTAATACAATACCACTATAGCCAAAAGTACTTGCACTATAACCTTGATTATCAAACATAAAAGGTGCTAGTTGGTAATAAGCAAATAGACTGATATTAAAAAAAGCAATTAAAAGTATAGTCTTGGCAATTTGCTTATCTTTCAGCATTTTTATCGCTGTTTCCGCTAGTGGTGCGGTTTTTATTGTTGCAGGGCGACTTTCTGGTAATGCAATAGTACTCCACAGCAATAAAACGACGGCGAGAAGAGCAAGACCACTAAATACCCCTTGATAACCTGCATAGCTCACCAGTAAAGAACCACTTAACATACCAATAGCCGGACTTAATGCGATTGCCGCTCCCATAACGGAAAATACTTTGGCTAATTCTTCACCACTATAAACATCACGCATAATAGTTTGTGTTCCTACAGAGCCAACTGCGGCACCAAAAGCAGAAAGCATACGTAATATCAGTAATACAGAAAAATTATCGGTCATAAAGACACCAATACAAGCAATGGCATAAATAAATAACCCTGCTAACATTGTTGGGCGCCGGCCAATGACATCACATAAACGACCCCATATAATGACACCGAGTGCAAAAGCAAAAAAGTAGAGCGAAAGTGTTTGCCCTGCTTCATTGGCACTGACTCTAAAACCATTTGAAATATCAGTAAGTGCTGGGCTATAAATGGTTTCTGCAATTTGTGGAAACATCATTAACGCAATTGCTAACCATAGAGAGAGTTTTCTGTTCATTCTTTGTTTTCCTAAAGCTTGATACTTTGATGACAGAATACAGTGATAATAATTGTCTTGTTATATATATAAAGACATAATATTTACCAAATAGGACAAGTGATGGCTTGGCTTAATCAATACGACCACTTTGTGCCAGAAGAACACCTTGCATCAGTTGTGGGTATTGCCGCAGAGATGGGAAAACATGATTCAGGTTTTCACTCACATGATAGGGGGCAGTTACTGTTTACTCAATCGGGTTGTATGAGAATTACTTTAGCCTCTCGTGTATCTGTTTTGCCACCCATGAGAATTGCTTGGATCCCGCCAAAACTGGAACATCGAGTCGAGATGTATGCGGCTGTAGGTTATCGTTCAGTTTATATTGCCGATAAATTTCATCATCGTTTCCCAACTGAAAGCGAAATACTGACTATTTCACCTTTACTTAGAGAGATATTAGAGCGTATTGCCATTGCTGATTTTGACACCCAGTGGGAAGTAGGGCGTTATGCAAATTTATTAGCTGTTTTTTTAGATGAAATTCAGCAAGCTAAACGTCAACCTAATCATTTATCAATGCCCAGTGATAGACGGTTAAGAAAATTATCTTTCGATGAATTACCTCCGCCACTACAAGAATTAGCGCAATATATTGGCGCTAGTGAAAAAACCATTACTCGATTATTTTATAAAGAAACAGGATTAAGCTATCAACAATGGCGTCAGCAATGGCGATTAATGAAAGCGATAGAGTTATTAGCCACACATCATCGTTATTTAGAAATTAGTCAATTATTAGGGTTTGCCAGCGATAGTGCCTTTATCACTTTTTTTAAAAAAATGACCGGGCAAACACCACAAGAGTATTTAAGAAATTGATCCATACTAATAGCATAAAGCCCCGCAAAAACGGGGCTTAGCCAGTCAATAAATCGTGTTTAAATCGATTTATTTATTTTTAAGTTCACTGTGGAATTTACGCTCGTTATAACCAGTATATAACTGACGAGGACGTGCAATTTTCAGTCCATCTTCATGCATTTCATTCCAGTGAGCAATCCAACCGATAGTACGTGCAATAGCGAAAATGACCGTAAACATATTTGATGGAATACCTAGCGCTTTTAGAATAATACCTGAATAGAAATCGACGTTAGGATAGAGTTTTTTCTCAATAAAATACGGGTCATTTAAGGCGATGCGTTCTAATTCCATTGCCACTTCAAGTAAACTGTCATTGAGATTCAGTTCTTTTAACACTTCGTGACAAGTTTCGCGCATGACTGTTGCACGCGGATCGTAGTTTTTATATACACGGTGACCAAAGCCCATTAAACGGAAAGAGTCATTCTTGTCTTTTGCGCGTTTAATAAATTCAGGAATATGTTCAACGGTTTTGATCTCTTCCAACATACGTAAACAAGCTTCGTTAGCACCACCATGAGCAGGTCCCCATAGTGAAGCAATACCCGCAGCAATACAGGCAAATGGATTTGCACCTGAAGAGCCTGCAGTACGTACAGTAGATGTTGAAGCATTTTGTTCATGGTCGGCATGAAGAATAAAGATCCTATCCATCGCACGTTCAAGAACTGGGTTAACCACGTACTCTTCACAAGGTGTGGCAAACATCATATGTAGGAAGTTACCTGCATAAGACAGATCGTTTCTTGGATAAACAAAAGGTTGTCCTATGGAGTACTTGTAACACATTGCGGCTACAGTAGGCATCTTAGACAGTAAACGATATGCTGTGATATCACGGTGAACTGGATTAGAGACATCAAGCGCATCATGGTAAAAGGCAGCTAAAGCTCCTGTCACACCACAAAGTACAGCCATCGGGTGTGAGTCACGACGGAAACCATGGAACAGGCGGGTGATTTGCTCATGGATCATGGTATGGCGAGTGACGGTTGTTTTAAATTTATCGTATTGCTCTTGGGTCGGTGCTTCGCCATAAAGCAGGATATAACATACTTCTAAGTAGGTTGACTCAGTAGCCAATTGCCCAATTGGGAAACCGCGGTGCAGTAAAATCCCGTTATTACCGTCGATATAGGTAATTTTCGATTCACAAGATGCCGTTGAGGTAAAGCCTGGATCATAGGTGTAATAACCTTTGGAGCCGAGAGTACGAATATCAATGACTTTGGAACCGAGTGTAGGGGAGAGAACGTCCAAGTCCACAGAAGTTTCACCAATCGTTAACTTAGCTTTGTTATCAGCCATTTATAATCTCCTTAGCGCTTATTATGTCTCCTAACAAAGTCGAGGGTATCTTCATAAAGATGCACTTCGATAGTGAAACTATAGTTGATAAAAAGTACCTAGCGAGTTTTATTTTATGGCTTAACACGAGTAAAACCGTAGGTCTATAGTGTGTCACTTTTGTTAAGGAGCTTTTGATGTTATGTTTTTTAGGTGCTTTTTTATGCAAGGCACTTAGAATGTGTTCTGCTTACACTTTTACATAAGTTTTCGATTTCTGGAAGCGTGTTTGCGCACAAAAAAAACATAAACATTAAAAATATGCACCAAATGTAAGAAAAATGTTGTACATGTGTCAAAAATGATAACGATTATTACATTGGATGTTTGAAAAAGTGATCCCTCTCACTGTTCGAACCAAATGTCTAGCACACAAGTTGTGTGGTAATTGTAATAAGTTTGTGAAGCACTTATACTGCGCCCAGGTCTCCGGAACCTTTGTTGTATGGAGAACCAGCGTAACGAATCCACAATTTTTGTAAAATAGACGGATTTAACATTTTACTTAAAGTGTGCCTTTGTACCCCATTCGCTGCTTAATTTCCATCCAGGTCCGGAGGAAGGAAAAATTATAAAAGCTGTGTGGGCATAAATTGTGAAAAAACAAAGACCTGTCAATCTGGATTTACAGACGATACAGTTTCCACTCCCTGCTATCGCATCGATCTTGCATCGTGTCTCAGGGGTTATCATGTTAGTCGCAGTTGGTATTTTACTGTGGTTACTTGGCACCTCTCTCTCATCTCCCGAAGGTTTTCAGCAAGCCGCTGATATCATGACTGGCTTCTTCGCGAAGTTTATTTTATGGGGCATCCTAACAGCATTGGCATACCACATTTGTGGTGGTATTCGTCATATGTTAATGGACTTCGGCTTTATTGATGAAACATTGGTTGTTGGTCGTCGTTCTGCGGCAATTTCAATGATTATTACCGTTATTTTATCAATATTGGCGGGGGTATTAGTATGGTAAGTAATTCTTCTACTTTAGGCCGTACAGGCATACAGGATTGGTTATTCCTACGTGCAACTGCCATCATTATTTTCTTATATGTTTTATATTTTGTTGGTTTTGTTGCAACAACTGATATTACCTATGAAGTTTGGCGTGGATTCTTTAGCTCCTCTCTAACCAAAGTTTTTACCCTATTAACGCTACTTTCTATTCTAATTCATGCATGGATTGGAATGTGGCAAGTGTTAACGGACTATATTAAGCCAATAGCATTACGCTTGACGTTACAACTTATTATTGTCGTTGCGCTGTTGGTTTATCTTATTTATGGAACAATTGTGGTGTGGGGTGTGTAATGAATCTGCCAGTTAGAGAATTTGACGCAGTTGTAATTGGTGCTGGTGGTGCAGGTATGCGCGCCGCTTTACAGATTTCTCAAATGGGTCTGTCATGTGCACTAATCTCAAAAGTTTTTCCTACTCGTTCTCATACTGTTTCCGCTCAAGGTGGTATTACAGTTGCTTTAGGCAATACCCATGAGGATAACTGGGAATGGCATATGTACGATACTGTTAAAGGTTCCGACTATATCGGTGACCAAGATGCTATCGAATATATGTGTAAAACCGGTCCAGAAGCTATTTTAGAGCTGGAACATATGGGACTTCCTTTCTCTCGTCTTGATGATGGACGGATATACCAACGCCCATTTGGTGGTCAGTCGAAAAATTTTGGTGGTGAACAAGCTGCCCGTACTGCTGCCGCTGCTGACCGTACAGGTCATGCACTATTACATACTTTGTATCAACAAAATTTAAAAAATCATACCACTATCTTTTCTGAATGGTATTCGCTGGATTTAGTTAAAAACCAAGACGGTGATGTTGTTGGTTGTACCGCTATTTGCATTGAAACAGGTGAAGTTGTTTATTTTAAAGCTAATGCCACCATTTTAGCGACAGGTGGTGCGGGGCGTATTTACCAATCAACAACCAATGCGCATATCAATACGGGTGATGGTGTTGGTATGGCAGTTCGTGCGGGTGTGCCTTTACAAGATATGGAAATGTGGCAATTCCACCCAACAGGTATCGCAGGGGCTGGGGTGTTAGTGACGGAAGGTTGCCGTGGTGAAGGTGGCTATTTACTGAATAAAGACGGTGAACGCTTTATGGAACGTTATGCACCAAATGCTAAAGACTTAGCAGGTCGTGACGTAGTTGCACGTTCTATTATGATTGAAATCCGTGAAGGCCGTGGTTGCGATGGACCATGGGGACCTCATGCCAAACTGAAACTCGACCACTTAGGTAAAGAAGTTCTGGAATCTCGTCTACCGGGTATCCTTGATCTCTCTCGTACCTTTGCTCATGTTGACCCAGTTAAAGAACCTATTCCGGTTATTCCTACTTGTCACTATATGATGGGGGGGATCCCAACTAAAGTTACCGGACAAGCTATTCGCATGAATGAGAAAGGCGAAGATGAAGTGATCCCAGGATTATTTGCTGTGGGTGAAATTGCTTGTGTATCTGTCCATGGTGCTAACCGATTAGGTGGTAACTCACTGCTTGACCTTGTGGTATTTGGTCGTTCTGCGGGTGTTCACTTAAAAGAGTCTTTGATGGAGCAGGGCACGATGCGTGATGCCAGCGATTCTGATGTTGAAGCTGCATTAACACGCTTACATCGTTGGGAAAATAATCGTTCAGGCGAAGATCCGGTTGAGATCCGTAAAGCATTACAATCTTGTATGCAACATAACTTCTCGGTCTTCCGTGAAGGGGATGCAATGGCGAAGGGCTTAGAAGAGCTGAAAGTGATCCGTGAACGCCTGCAAAATGCCCGACTCGATGATAATTCAAGTGAATTTAATACACAGCGTATTGAGTGCTTAGAGTTAGATAACTTGATGGAAACAGCTTATGCCACAGCGGTATCTGCTAATTTCCGTACGGAAAGTCGTGGTGCACATAGCCGTTTCGATTTCCCTGATCGTGATGATGAAAACTGGTTATGCCATACATTATATCAACCGCAAACCGAAACAATGACACGACGTAAAGTCAATATGCAGCCGAAACTGCGTGAGGCTTTCCCTCCAAAAGTGCGTACATATTAATTAGCGGTGTTATTGAAGTTGCGGAGACTGAATTATGAAACTTGAATTTTCAATTTATCGTTATAATCCCGACGTTGATAATGCGCCGCGTATGCAAGATTACACGCTTGAAGTACCCGAAGGGCGTGACATGATGTTGCTAGATGCATTAATTCAATTAAAGGAAAAAGATCCTACATTATCATTCCGTCGTTCTTGCCGTGAAGGTGTATGTGGCTCCGATGGAGTGAACATGAATGGTAAAAATGGTTTGGCATGTATCACACCTATTTCATCTTTACAGAAAGGAAGTAAGAAAATTGTGATCAGACCGTTACCAGGTCTACCGGTTATTCGTGATTTAATAGTGGATATGACTCAATTCTATACGCAGTACGAGAAGATCCGTCCATATGTGATTAACGACGACAAAAATCCTCCGGCTCGTGAGAATCTACAGTCACCAGAACAACGTGAAAAACTTGACGGACTTTATGAGTGTATTCTTTGTGCTTGTTGTTCAACATCTTGCCCGTCATTCTGGTGGAATCCAGATAAGTTTATCGGACCTGCTGGACTGTTAGCAGCGTATCGTTTCTTGATTGATAGTCGTGATACTGAAACAGAATCTCGTCTTGATGATTTAAGTGATGCGTTTAGTGTATTCCGTTGTCACGGTATTATGAACTGTGTCAGCGTATGTCCAAAAGGGTTAAATCCGACTAAAGCAATTGGTCATATTAAATCAATGTTGCTAAAACATAGTGCATAAATTAATAACCGCCCTAAAATAGTTAGGGCGGTTAATGAAAAAATTAAGTTAGACGTTTGCAATAAGTAGTCTGTGTATTTGTATAAGTTTGTCTTGATAGCGGTTTTTGGAGGCACCTTTAAACACTGTTAGACAGTTTTTAAAGGTTCCTTGAGAGTGAAAAACTCCAATATTTTAAGAACCTGCGAGATAGCGGGTCATAAGAGAACCTTGCAATCGACACCGTTTAATAACGGTACTAGTTATCCACGGCGAACTAAAGCTGTATAGCTTAAGGGATCATAATGCAGAACGGCGCAATGAAGGACTGGCTAGATTCCACATTTCTAGCAGGAGAGAATCAGTCTTACATAGAAGAAATCTATGAAGATTACCTAACTGACCCAAACTCTGTTGACGAAAGTTGGAGAGAAATCTTTCAACAACTACCCGTAAGTCAAGGCGCAGAACAGTCGCATTCTCAAACCCGCGACTACTTCAGACGCCTCGCAAAAGAATCCACTCGATATCATACCTCGGTAAGCGATCCTGCAATGGACTCAAAACAAGTTAAAGTTTTGCAGCTCATTAATGCGTTTCGTTTTCGTGGTCACCAAAATGCTAATCTCGATCCGCTTGGTTTATGGAAAAGAGAATCTGTTCCAGATTTAGATCCTGCTTTCCATAATCTCACCAAAGAAGATTTTGAAGAAACCTTTAATGTTGGTTCTTTTGCTATCGGCAAAGAAACCATGAAACTCGGTGATATCTATGAAGCACTGAAACGTATTTACTGCGGTTCTATCGGTGCTGAATATATGCATATTACCAATACAGAAGAAAAACGTTGGATCCAACAACGTTTAGAATCTGTCAATGTTGCAGACCAATTTACTAAAGAAGAAAAAATTCGCTTTTTAGCAGAACTGACTGCAGCTGAAGGGTTAGAACGTTACTTAGGGGCTAAATTCCCAGGAGCAAAACGTTTCTCTTTAGAAGGTGGGGATGCTCTGATCCCAATGTTAAAAGACTTAATTCGTCATGCAGGGAAACAAGATACCCGTGAAGTGGTACTTGGCATGGCTCACCGCGGACGTTTAAACGTTCTGGTTAATATTTTAGGGAAAAAACCGGCAGATTTATTTGATGAATTTGCGGGTATACACAAAGAGCATTTGGGAACTGGTGACGTTAAATATCACCAAGGCTTTTCATCTGATTTTGCAACAGAAGGTGCTCAAGTTCACCTTGCTTTAGCCTTTAACCCATCTCACTTAGAAATTGTGAGTCCGGTTGTTATCGGTTCTGTCCGTGCTCGTCGTGACCGCTTAGATGAAGCGCGCAGTAATATGGTTCTTCCGATCACCATTCATGGTGACGCAGCAGTGACAGGGCAAGGTGTTGTTCAAGAAACACTGAACATGTCACAAGCTCGCGGTTATGAAGTTGGTGGTACGGTTCGTATTGTTATTAATAACCAAGTTGGTTTTACCACATCAAATCCTAAAGATGCCCGTTCAACAGAATACTGCACTGATATTGTGAAAATGGTTCAAGCACCTATTTTCCATGTAAATGCAGATGATCCTGAAGCGGTAGCTTTCGTCACCCGTTTAGCGTTGGATTTCCGTAATACCTTTAAGCGTGATGTGATGATTGACCTTGTTTGTTATCGTCGTCATGGACATAACGAGGCGGATGAGCCAAATGCAACTCAGCCATTGATGTATCAAAAAATCAAAAAACATCCAACACCTCGTAAGATCTATGCTGATAAGTTAGTAGAGCAAGGTTTAATCGAAGCTAATGATGTTACTGAGTTAGTTAATCTCTATCGTGATGCTCTCGATCGTGGTGATTGTGTCGTTGAAGAGTATCGTCCTATGGGGCTACATTCTTATACATGGGAACCTTACTTAAACCATGAATGGAATGAAGAGTATCCGCATAAAGTCGAAAAATCACGCTTACAAGATTTAGCGCGTCGTGTCAGCACAGTACCTTCTGAAATCGCAATGCAATCTCGCGTCGAGAAAATTTATGCCGATCGTGCTGTTATGGCTGAAGGCGAAAAATTACTCGATTGGGGGGCGGCTGAAACCTTAGCGTATGCCACTTTAGTGGATCAAGGTATTACTATTCGCCTCTCTGGTGAAGATGCAGGCCGTGGCACATTCTTCCATCGTCACGCGGTTATTCACAATCAAACCAATGGTTCAGTTTATGTACCATTAGCCAATATTCATAACGCCCAAGGTCAATTTAATGTTTGGGATTCTGTCTTAACAGAAGAAGCGGTATTAGCATTTGAATATGGTTATGCTACTACTGAGCCTCGCGGGCTGACTATTTGGGAAGCGCAATTTGGTGACTTTGCTAACGTAGCACAAGTGGTTATCGACCAATTTATTAGCTCTGGTGAGCAAAAATGGGGTCGTATGTGTGGCTTAGTCATGCTGTTACCTCATGGTTATGAAGGCCAAGGTCCAGAGCACTCATCTGCACGTTTGGAACGCTATCTGCAATTATGTGCAGAGCAAAACATGCAAGTTTGTGTGCCTTCCACACCGGCGCAGGTTTACCATATGTTACGTCGCCAAGCGTTACGTGGTATGCGTCGCCCATTAATCGTTATGTCACCTAAATCACTGTTACGTCATCCATTAGCGGTATCGAGCTTAGATGAATTAGCGGATGGTAAATTCTTACCTGTAATTGGTGAGTTAGATGAATTAAATCCAGCGGATGTGAAACGTGTCGTGATGTGTTCAGGGAAAGTTTACTACGATTTATTAGAACAACGTCGTGCTAATGGGCAAACAGATGTTGCGATTATTCGTATTGAACAGCTATATCCATTCCCTCATGATGATATGGCACAGATTTTGGCACCTTATGCTCATGTGAAAGATTTTATTTGGTGTCAAGAAGAACCGCTAAATCAGGGCGCTTGGTATTGTAGTCAGCATAACTTCCGTGATGCTATTCCTACTGGCGCAACATTACGTTATGCAGGTCGTCCTGCATCAGCTTCTCCAGCTGTTGGTTATACCTCTGTTCATCAGGAGCAACAAAAAGCTCTGGTTGAAGATGCACTGAAAGTTGAATAAATAAGGATAGAAAATGAGTAGTGTAGATATTCTAGTACCGGATCTCCCTGAATCAGTTGCTGACGCGACAGTCGCAACTTGGCATAAAAAACCTGGTGATAGCATTCAACGCGATGAAGTGCTGGTTGAAATTGAAACAGATAAAGTTGTGTTAGAAGTACCGGCGAGTGAAGCTGGGGTGCTGGATAGCATTCTTGAAGAAGAAGGCGCTACGGTAGGTTCACGTCAATTATTAGGACGTATTCGTCTTGGTGATAGCACTGGTATTCCTGCGGATGTGAAACCTGCACAAGATACGACGCCTGCGCAACGTCAAAGTGCAGATATTGTTGCGAAAGAAAGCAATGATGCTCTTAGCCCGACAGCACGTCGTTTAGTCGCTGAACATGATATTAATCCAGCAGATGTAAAAGGCAGTGGTGTTGGTGGACGTTTAACTCGTCAAGATATTGAAAGCCATGTTGCTAATAATAAATCAGCAACAGCAGCCACCGCTGAAGTTTCTCAAGCTCCATTATCGCATCGTAGTGAGAAACGTGTACCAATGACGCGTTTACGCAAACGTGTTGCAGAGCGTTTATTAGAAGCGAAAAATACTACCGCCATGTTGACAACGTTTAACGAAATCAACATGCAGCCTATTAAAAATTTACGTGCTCAATATGGTGAAGCATTCGAAAAACGCCACGGTGTACGTTTAGGCTTTATGTCTTTCTACATTAAAGCGGTAGTGGAAGCGTTAAAACGTTATCCAGAAGTCAATGCGTCTATTGATGGTACTGATGTGGTTTACCACAACTATTTTGATATCAGTATTGCCGTATCAACACCTCGTGGTCTGGTAACACCGGTATTACGTGATGCAGATGCGATGAGCATGGCGGATATTGAGAAAAATATCAAAGCATTAGCAGTGAAAGGTCGTGATGGTAAATTAACCGTTGAAGATTTAACGGGCGGTAATTTTACTATTACTAACGGTGGTGTTTTTGGCTCATTAATGTCAACACCGATTATCAACCCACCACAAAGTGCTATTTTGGGTATGCATGCGATTAAAGATCGCCCAATGGCAGTTGATGGTCAGGTTGTTATTCTACCTATGATGTATCTAGCACTTTCTTATGACCATCGTTTAATTGATGGCCGTGAGTCTGTCGGTTTCTTAGTGACCGTTAAAGAAATGCTAGAAGATCCTGCCCGTTTATTACTGGATGTGTAGGTAATAAATATCGCTTTTAGGCAGGAGATGCTCCTCCTGCCTCTACAGCAACATACACAAGCATCAAAGAAGTACAGTGTGTTCGTGAAGCCAGATTTTTCTGGCTTATAGTCAAAAAAATAAGAAAGTCCGACTTTCAACAAGATTATGGATAGAACATCATGAATTTACACGAGTATCAGGCAAAACAGCTTTTCTCACGGTATGGATTACCAGCACCTGCTGGTTTCGCCTGCTCCACGCCGCGCGAGGCAGAAGAAGCTGCATCAAAAATTGGCCAAGGCCCTTGGGTTGTTAAATGTCAAGTTCACGCGGGTGGACGTGGTAAAGCGGGTGGCGTAAAAGTCGTCAACTCAAAAGAAGAGATCCGCGCATTTGCTGAACAATGGTTAGGCAAACGTTTAGTAACTTATCAAACAGATGCTAATGGCCAACCAGTAACACAAATCTTGGTTGAAGCGGCAACAGATATTGCTAAAGAACTTTATCTTGGTGCTGTTGTTGACCGTGGTACCCGTCGTGTTGTCTTTATGGCTTCCACTGAAGGTGGCGTTGAAATTGAAAAAGTGGCGGAAGAAACGCCAGAGCTTATTCATCGTGCCATTATTGATCCGCTGACAGGACCTATGCCTTATCAGGGACGAGAATTAGCCTTCAAACTCGGTTTAAAAGGCAAACAAGTTAGTCAATTTGCTAAAATATTTATGGGATTAGCGACGATCTTCTTAGAGCGTGATTTAGCGCTTATTGAGATCAACCCATTAGTGATCACCAAAGATGATGATTTGATTTGTCTTGATGGTAAATTAGGTGTGGACAGTAATGCGTTATTCCGTCAACCGGAAATGCGTGAAATGCATGATCCATCACAAGAAGATCCACGTGAAGCGCAAGCGGCACAATGGGAATTAAATTATGTAGCACTCGATGGCAATATCGGTTGTATGGTTAATGGTGCTGGTTTAGCTATGGGAACCATGGATATCGTTAAACTGCATGGCGGTGAACCTGCTAACTTCCTTGATGTTGGGGGAGGGGCAACCAAAGAGCGTGTTACAGAAGCATTTAAGATTATTTTGTCAGATGAAAATGTCAGTGCTGTATTAGTCAACATTTTCGGTGGCATTGTACGTTGTGACCTTATTGCAGACGGTATTATTGGTGCAGTTGAAGAAGTCGGTGTTAACGTACCAGTTGTTGTTCGTCTTGAAGGAAACAATGCAGAGTTAGGCACTAAAAAATTAGCAGATAGCGGTTTAAATATTATTGCTGCTAAGAGCTTAACGGATGCCGCTAAACAAGTTGTTGCAGCAGCGGAGGCAAAATAATGTCTATTTTAATCGATAAAAACACTAAAGTTATTTGCCAAGGTTTCACTGGAAGCCAAGGAACTTTCCACTCCGAACAAGCTATTGCTTACGGTACTCAAATGGTGGGTGGTGTTACACCGGGTAAAGGTGGTACAACACATTTAGGCTTACCAGTATTTAATACTGTACGTGAAGCAGTGGAAGCAACGGGGGCGACGGCGACGGTTATTTATGTACCAGCACCATTTTGCAAAGACTCTATTTTAGAAGCTATTGATGCAGGTATTAAACTAATTATTACAATTACAGAAGGTATTCCTACGCTGGATATGCTGACTGTAAAAGTAAAATTAGATGAAGCTGGTGTTCGCATGATTGGCCCTAACTGTCCGGGTGTTATTACTCCAGGTGAGTGCAAAATTGGTATTATGCCTGGTCACATTCACTTACCTGGCAAAGTAGGTATTGTCTCTCGTTCAGGTACTTTAACTTATGAAGCAGTAAAACAAACTACTGACGTTGGTTTAGGTCAATCAACCTGTGTTGGTATCGGTGGTGACCCAATTCCGGGATCGAACTTTATTGATATTCTGAAGCTATTCCAAGAAGATCCGCAAACAGAAGCAATTGTTATGATTGGTGAAATTGGTGGTACAGCGGAAGAAGAAGCAGCTGCTTATATCAAAGATCACGTTACCAAACCTGTTGTAGGCTATATTGCTGGTGTTACAGCACCTAAAGGTAAGCGTATGGGGCATGCTGGCGCCATTATTGCGGGTGGTAAAGGTACTGCTGACGAGAAATTTGCCGCATTAGAAGCCGCTGGCGTTAAAACAGTACGTAGTTTAGCTGATATCGGTGATGCTGTTAAATCGCTATTAAATAAGTAACATTTTTGTTAATTACCTCTAGTTAAAACTACATATCATGCCAATCTCTGATCAAACTGGAGATTGGCATTTTTTATTGTTCTATTTTATGGCGCCTTTAGGTGCTGTCAGCAAGTAGTCACGTGTATCTTTGTTCGATTTTATCTCATCTTATTGTTTTTAAATATATTTTTATTTCATTTTTTGTGTGCTAAATAGTGATTTAAACACAGCAATAACGAAAATATGGCGCTAAACAAGAATACCTGAGCCCTGGTTTGCTAAAAAATGCGGAATTTATTTTGCTCAGCCTAACTGATATGAAGAGTAGGGGAAGGCAAAAAAAGGGATACTTTTAGTATAATTTTTATTCATTAATACTATGTGTATAAGATTTACTATAGTTAATTTATATTGTTTAACGATACCTTATTAGCAGATAACCCCCCTCAATTATTATCATTTGTTAGTATTATTGGAAGGGCACAATCTTGCCCTATTGCAGTATGGTGAAGGTTTCATAGTGAAAAATGTATTATAGATACAATAATGCTCGAAAGAGAAGTTTAATGAGTAGCAGAGCAACCATGCTAAAAAACCGACCTTCTAAAATAACATTAAACTATCAACTATCAGCTAAACTTTAGAGATAAAGCTTACAAATAATCATTCTTCAATACAGTTATGCCATTTGGCTATCCATGTTTTAAAAATAAAATGATTGTATATTGTTGTTTTACAAGGGAATATTATTTATTTTTATGGCTTAAGGTATGATTGCTATAGAGTGCATGAGTTATTTCTATTCAATGGATAGATACATTATTTATCCTAAATTAAACTTTGTATTAAAAAAAGATTATCATTATAAGAGTTTATTTATGTTTTAGGTTCGCTCGATAAAACTAAATTAAAAAAGATAAAAAATTAAAAATTT
>NZ_CAWQOK010000093.1:0-3919 GCF_963896075.1 Proteus sp. G4415 | reverse complement strand
TATTAATCATGATGATGAGTCATAGGATTAATGCTGATATAAATTAATTATTTTCTAGCCATAACATGCGCAATAAGCGGAACGGCACCCAAATAAGATAGCTATTCTAGGGTGCCGTTGAAAACATCAACGTTTTTATTATAGGATTTAATTATTTATTTTTCGTTTTCTTCATCTGATAATTCTTCCCGTAATGCAGAAAGTGCACCACGCGTAATTGCTGCTAAAGTACGATAAAAATTTGTTTTAGCATGCGCTTCAACCTTACCTAAAAAGGTTCCCGCCCAAGGTAATAGATAGTTATCAAATAACTGTGTTTGTGCTAATACTTCATCTTGTGCGGCATTATCTTCAAGCCAAGAAGCCGCAAGTAACAGCGCACCAAAGCTATCTGTCGCTGATCCGGTGACAGGCATACCTCGAGTGACTAAGAATTGACGAATATCTTGCTCTTTTATATCACCGTAATCATGTGCATAAAGAGATACTGCGGGTATTGGGTCAGCAAAAAGCGATTGGTAGTCAGCTTCTACTGCCGCTAAATCAGCTACGCTACTTTTTAACGTTTTGAACAGCTCATCTTGCTCTAATGGCCATAATTGGCTTAGTTTATCTTCCGCTATCATGGTTATGATCGGTGCTAAAATAGCATCACTCGGTGCTCGTTGAAATAATGTACCTAATAAACGGCAGACAATCGAAAATTCATTCATTCTATTTTTACCCCATAAAGTTTGGTTTTATTGTCCTGTTAACCACCAGAAAATCAACAATTTTCTTTATTCTCTTTTCACTCTATTCCATTAATTACACATTATTTTCAGTCATTAATAACAGAAAAAGCGCGCTCTTATCATTAAGCTATATAGCCTAATATAAGAAACGCGCCTAATCCCATGCTATTTCTATTACGACAATAACACTTTATTGCATCATTTAGCTGGCGATATCGAGAAAATTATCTCTGACACCATTAACTCGAAACCACCCTGCAATACTGATCCTTTCTTTATGAGTAGGTAATACTTCATGTGGAAATTGTTCTGAAAGAAAAACCACTAAACGACCACCTTGAGGGGCGACTGTCGCCAATTGATTATCATCCAGATCATAGATAACTAGCTCTCCACCGTCTTGTGGTGTCCATTCATCATTAAGATATAACACTGTCGTTAAACGTCTTGTGACATTTTCTTTAAATGCATCAAGATGTTTTTTATAGAAAGCACCTTTTTCATAACAAGCGAAATGAGCTTCATATTCAAACAGCCCTAAAAAGAACTCACGATTAACTGCTCGTTGAATGCTTTCCATCTGCATAAGATAATGTTGAACTGGCTCTCCCATTTGCGGCTCTAGCCAACGAATTTTATCACTGCGTATCGTGGTTTCTGCTAATAGGTTTTCATGACGTCCTATACGTGCTTGTTGTGCATCATTACCAAAACAAGCACGCAATTGTTTAACCGCCTCTGGTGTAAGGAAATCATCCCATACACACCAACCTTTATCTGCAATTTGTTCAAGAAGACTTGCTATATTCATTAGTCATATTGTCTGATTAACAGGGGAAACTATCTTATAGCACCATATTAGGCCAAATGACAATCTAATAAACTTATCCTTTCGATTACATGAATTTATTAGAACTAAATTCTATAAAAAAGAAAATAACATTGAAATATAAGATATTATTCCATAGAGATCTATTGTAAAAAACCAAAAAAACATTGAATAATAATATATACGTTACACATCACCCCAAATAAAGATAAGAAAAACAAATGGTTTAATGAAAATAATAATTAGTGGTTATTTTCTCCAATTGCTTTTCATATTTATCATATAAAAAATTAATTTCACCTTTAACTTGATGATGCATAATAGACTTTTTGCTTTCTAATCGTAAAAAAGCAAGAGGAAATGATTTTGCTTTATCGGCGAGTTCACTTATAGACATCACATCTATTGAATTAAGCTGGTATTCAATATTATTTAACTCTTGTTTCGCATTATTATAGAAATTATCTAATTTATCTTTTATATCATTAACTGTTAGATTTTCATCTGTTTTCACTTCATTGATAAGCTCTTCCAGTTGAGTTTCAAGCACTGAATAACGCACTCTCCCCTCACTATTTAGCTGATATTTAGAAATAAAATATGGCTTAAATTTTTCATTCATATTATTTTTTTTCTGTGAAGAAAGTATTTTTTTCTTTTCTGTTAAATCAGCTAAGAATTGTTGTACTCTGTTATTATTGTGTACTAGATCTATTGAGTTATCTATTACATCACTCTTGAGAGAAAGATCATTCTCCATCAATTGTGGATTTAGTTTGTTTTTTAATTTCTTATTTGCATCCAACTGTAAATAAACATGATCAAGTTTATTTATACTTCTTTTAACATCGTATTGAACAGGGTATTTATCAAATAGGTTATTTATTTTAAGTACTCTTTTATAAAGTCCTTTTAAATTATTTTTATGTGCTTCAAATTCTTTTTTGTCTTGTTTTATTTTGCCATCATAAATTCTATGTTTAAATAGTGAATTAACTTTTTTTTCTAACATGACTTCAAAACTTTTCAATGATGTCAATGGATACCAGTGAATATTATGCGATGCTTTTGTCGCTGAAGGTGTAAATTTTAAATCTCGGTATAATTCAAAACTTCCGCTAAAATACTCAACATCAACATTTTTTTCCAACTGTTTTGCTTTGGTCTCTCCATGACCAATAAATTTATTTATATTGTGAATGACATTTATTATTTTTAAAGAGAGATTAGCACCAACCGCATTTCTCGGTAAATTTAATTCTATATTTTCATTAGCAGAAACTCCCACATCAAAACTGACTTCACTTCTAAGTTCAACACCTAATGACGCGTTTTGTGTTCTATTAAATTCCAGCGTTGCATTATCCTTAAGTTCACTTTCTGTAAGAGATACCCCTTGATTAATAAATTCGACTAAATCTTTTGGTTGAATTTTAAATGAAAAATTAGATTTTTTTTCATAATGATAATCGAGTATCACAGTGGCCATTAACGGTGTTACAAAACCATAATTAAACGCCCCTTCTCTCCATTTTTGTTCATTGTTCATAATCCCAGCAGATAAGCCCGTAGCAATCCCTGCATCCATTTTATTTACAAATGAGAATACAACTTCATCTTGCTTATTTTTTGAAATTGTTAGGGCATGTGTTTTCGCAAAATTAGCTAAAAGAAACGCACTCACACCAATATTTTGAGATAAATGAAATGCACTAATACCAAAGAATGCACGGATATCATTATACTGGCTAATTGTAATGCTCTCTTTATCATTTAATTGTTCTACTAAAGAATAAACAACCTCACCTTGAGATTTACCATTGTTAATTCCGGTAATATATTTATTAAGCAGATTATAATCATGTTTAATCACCTTTTTTACACCATTTAAAGCATCTGTTTTAATTGTTCTCGGTAATGTAGCAGAATTAACTATAGCTTTTATAGTAGAAAACATCCCTCTAAAACCAGGATCAAAACTTTTCGCGATATCTTTTACCATTGCACCATATTTTTTTAATGCATATTGTTGTTTTGCTCTATCAAAGTGAACCCTTGCATTATCAATAGCCGACGAAAAAAAGGGAATATTTTTAGCACTAAAATTACCTATTTTTTGAGTAGAAAATGGCTGTCCTGAGTGATAGTTTTTATAATTATTTTCTCCAACCATTGAATAAAAAGATAACGGTGGCTCTTGAGTTAAACGAGTGATTTCATAATGATAATCTTTTAATGCAAAAATATGCAGAGGATCAAAGTAATATATTTTTATTTTATTACCTTTATCAACCACAAGTTGGATTTTATTTAACACCGGTTTTATCGCTAATATTTTATCTTTTGATTTTAATGG